>NZ_DBMBXK010000007.1:0-139878 GCF_057597765.1 Acidaminococcus sp.
CATCCCATATTTACGTGAAATAGAAATACACCCTTCGTCACTGTTCAAATATTCCAGTACTATTTTTTTCTTAAATTCATAGCTGTGTTTTGCCATAAAAAACTGCCCCCCAATTGTTAGATTTTTGGTCTAACAATTGGGGGTCAGCTCACAACAGCTCCTTTTTTTCATGTAGCTTCCATGGTCGCTGCCATTCTTTTTCCTTCGGCCTGTTTCAGCCAGTCCTTGCCGTGGACCAGCCGGGCGATGATCATGGCCAGGCCCGTATCTCCGGTTACATTGATGGCGGTAGCGGGAGCATCGGTAATGGTCCCGATCAGCACCATGATGGGAATGGAAACGGTGGGGAATCCGAAAACCGATACGATGAAGATTTCTGCCACATATCCTCCCGCCGGGATACCACCCATGACGATGGAAGCAATGACGGCCACTACAATGGACATGATCAGGTTCCGGGGGGTGGCATAGTTGATGCCGAAAGCCGTGCACAGGAGGGAAATCTTCAAAATCTGGATGATGCAGGCGCCGTCTTTGTGGAGGTTGGCCCCCAGAGGAACGGCCAGGTCGGCCACATCATCCGGGATCCCGATCTGTTTGGCATGGAGCAGATTGATGGGCAGGCTGGCGGCAGAAGAACAAGTCCCCAGGGCCGTCAGGGTAGGAGCCGCAGCCCCTTTCCACCAGGCCCGGACTCCTTCCATACCGGCGCCCAGATAGGCCATCACCGTCTGGGACACCACAAAGTACGCCAATACCACAAAGAGGTACAGGATGATGCCTTTGGACAGGGGACCGATCACTTCATTGCCGTATTTCCCGATCAGGATGGCAAAATAGCAACCCAACCCCAGCGGCGCCAGTTTCATGACGATGTTGATCACATTCACGATGACGGCGGTAAGGCTGTCCATGGCCCGGACGATGGGTTTGCCTTTTTCACCGGCCATGATCACCGCAATGGAGAAAATGACAGTAAACACGATCAGGGCCATCAGATTGGCTTTGGAGAACAGTTTGGGAAAATCCCCTACGGTGAACATCCCCAGCACATTCAGGCTGCCGGAAGCATTGGTCACATCCTTGGACATATCCAACACCACTCCTTTGCCGGGATCCAGGATGACCGCCGGGATCATCATAAACAGGCAGGCGATGATGCCCGTGATGAAGGTCCCCGCCAGGAAATAGCCCATGATTTTCTTCAGCTTGGACAGGTCGTCCATCTTGGCAATGGCAGAAGTCAGAGAACAGAAGATCAGCGGGACCACACAACAGTACAGCAGATTCAGGAAGGTATCGGCAACGGGCTGCAGGATTTCTGCCCCTTCTCCCCAGAACATCCCGACGATGCCGCCAATGATCATAGATGCCAGCAAAAGGAAGGAAGATTTATAGGTTTTCCAGATTTTTCCCATGATGCAACAACTCCTTTGTGTGCTTCCCGGCTTACCGGCAGTGTTTTTCCAACGCGTCTTTCAGCTGATGGAAGGCCTTTTCCACCGTGGACCGGGGACAGGCCATGTTGAACCGTTCGAACTGGGCGGTAGCCGGTCCGAAGATCTTCCCGGAATCCAGCCACAGTTTGGCTTCATCCACCACCAGGTGTTCCAGCTCTTCATCGGTAAACCCATACCCGGAGAAATCGATCCACACCAGGTAGGTCCCTTCCGGTTCTACAAAGGTAGCCTTGGAGAAGTTTTCCTTCACGAAATCCCGGACCCAGGCGATGTTCCCGGCAATGTACTCCACCAGTTCCTTCACCCATTCATCCCCTTTGGTGTAGCAGCTCTTCACTGCCACCTGGCCCATGATGCTACCCTGGCTGTAGCCGGCGGCGGCATTGGCTTTCCGGTAACGCTTCCGCAGCTCTTCATCCGGGATGATGATATTAGCCGGCTGGAGACCTGCCACGTTGAAGGTCTTGCTGGGAGAATTGTACAGCACCAAGTTCTTCCGGTATTTTTCATCCAAAGTCAGGAAGCTGGTGAAATGGTGGGGAGCATAGACGAAATCGCAGTGGATCTCATCATCCATGATGATTACGTCGTGTTTCAGGCAGATATCCCCCATCCGGGTCAGCTCTTCTTCCGACCACACCCGTCCTGCCGGGTTGTGGGGGCTGCACAGCAAGAATACTTTTACATTGTTGTCTTCGATTTTTTGCTCAAAATCAGTGAAGTCTATGGTATATTTTCCATTTTCATAATGGAGCTGGCTATTGACGAATTTCCGGCCATTGTCTTCGATCACTTCCCGGAAGGGGTAGTACACCGGCTGCTGGATCAGCACCGCATCCCCCGGCTCCGTGAATGCCTTCACCCCGGTGGCCAAGCCATAGACCACTCCGCAGCCCAGGGTCACCCATTCCGGCTGGATGTGGTAGCCGTGATGGACGGAGAACCACCGGTCCAGCGCTGCGTAATATTCGGCATCCGGATCCGTGTAACCGAAGATCCCGTGGTCGATCCGTTTGTGGAAGTCAGCCAGGATCTCTTCCGGCAAGGCGAAATCCATATCCGCCACCCACATAGGCAAAAGATCCGTGCGTCCCTTCCGCTGCATGCCGAAGTCATATTTCAGGCAGCTGGTGTTCTTCCGGTCGATGATCCTGTCAAAATCGTAATGTCCCATGATTTCATTTCCTCTCTTTATTTTAGTTTAGTATTTAAACTTTTCTGATGGCTTTATTGTATCTGATTTTTCTAACACTGTCAATGATTTTTGTTTAGTTTCTAAACTGTTTTTATTGTTGTACAATTCTAATCAATTTATTTCCTAGAATTTTCCTTGACTTTTGGTTTGTTTTTGCTTAATATTGTTTTTGTATTAACCATTTATTTTTTATTTAAAGAGAGGTTCTATCATGCTTTTAAAAAACGATAGTTCTGAGATTAACGAAAAGCTCAATTCCGCTTCTCCAGATCCCAGTTTCATCAACACCACTTTCCAGACCCTGAACAACCGTCACCAAATCATCTATGAATTCGTCATGCGCTATGATGATTACATCTATGACACCCATGATTACGGCACCGGGGTGCCCTTGACCATGATCGAATCCCACACCTTGACCTATATTGATGACTATCCGGGGACTACGGTGACGGAACTGACCCATTTCTGGCATAAGACAAAGGGAGCCATCTCCCAGATTGTCACTCGCCTGGAACAGAACGGCCTGGTCAGCAAACAAAAAAAAGCAGGCAATGCCAAGCTGGTCCGGCTCTATACCACGGAAGCCGGGGCCCGTGCCAGCAATGCCCACAAAATGTACGATATCATCGATATCACCAAGACTTTGGGAGAAATCGGAGAAAAATGCACACCGGAAGAGATCGATACTTTCTTCCGGGTCATGCAGGTCTACTATGGAGTGATCAGCAAAGATTTCGAAGAAAACCAGATACCCAAAAGGCAGGGACGGCGGAAGAAGAAATAAAAGACGGGGCTGTTGCGTACGCAGCAGCCCCTCTTTTCATACCAACTGTCTCCTGGCCCGTTCTTCTTCTTTGCCAGGATCTTCTTCCGGATACCACATGACCTTCACCAGGTTGACCCGGCATTCTTCTCCTTCGGCAAAAGTAATCCGATGGGGAGTCTGGACCTTCAGGAGCTGATCGCCCATGCGGACCAGATACTGAGTAGAATCGGTGAGGAAAATCCGGCTTTCGATCTTTCCTCGGAATCCCTTGGTCCGGTTCAAGTCGATTTCATTGGGCCGGATGGCAATGACCATCTCCCGGTCCACATTCTCCGGGATGGGAAGATCCAAGGTCTGTTCTGAACCTCCCCGTACATAGACTTGATTGTCCTTTAAATAAACGTGCAAAAACGTAGATTGTCCCAAGAAACTATGGACAAACCGGTTGCACGGCCGGTTGTACAGATTTTCTGGGGTATCGATCTGGACGATGTTCCCCATATCACAGACCATCATCCGGTCCGAAATGGCCATGGCTTCGCTCTGGTCATGGGTCACGAAAATGATGGTGAAGCCGAATTTCTGCTGGAGGCTCTTGATTTCGAACCGCATGCTTTCCCGGAGTTTGGGATCCAGGTTGGACAAAGGTTCGTCCAGCAGCATGACCTTAGGATTGGTGACGATGGCCCGGGCCAGGGCGATCCGCTGCTGCTGTCCTCCGGAAAGATCGCTGGGATAGACTTCTTCCATCCCATCCAGGCTGGTATGGTGCAGGGCCTCTTTCACCCGCTGTATGATGTCCGCCTTGGGCAGCTTCCGGATCTGCAGCGGGAACGCTACATTTTCGAAGATATTCATATGGGGCCAGACAGCGAAGGCCTGGAACACCATCCCCAATCCCCGCTCTTCCGGAGGCACATAGATGTTCTTCTCTTTGACGGAGACGGGGCGGCCGCACAGTTCGATTTCCCCTTCTGACAGGTCTTCGAACCCGGCGATCATTCGCAGGGTGGTACTTTTGCCGCAGCCCGATGGTCCCAGGAAGGAAAAACATTCCCCTTCCCGGACGGTCAGGTTGAAATCATTGACAGCTGTGATGGTGCCCAATTTTTTGGTGGTAAAACGTTTGGTCACGTGCCGCAGCACAATTTGGTCAGTCACGTTTTACACCCCCTTCTTGTCTTTGGTGATCTGGGTAACGATGAAATTGCAGATGATGATGATGCAGATGGCCACGGCCGCCAGCGCCGAAGCCTGGGGGATCTGTCCGCTGTCCCGCAGGGCGAAGATCTGCACCCCCAGAGTCCGGGTATAGGGTCCATAGAGCAGGATGGAAGTGGTCAGTTCCCGCATGGAGGGCAGGAAAATCAGGAAGAACCCAGCTACCATGGCCGGCCGGATCAGAGGCAGGGTGATGTCTTTCAGGGATTCCGTATGAGACGCTCCACAGGCACGGGCCGCTTCTTCCAGGGACGGGTGGACCTGCTGGAGGGATGCGGAAGCGCTCTTCATAGAGAAGCTCAGGTACCGGGCCATGTATGCCACCAAAATGATCCAGATGGTGTTATACAGACTGATGCCCAATTGGCCGGACCAGGAGAGGATGACCCCGATAGCCAGCACAGTCCCAGGGATGGAATAGGGCAGGACGGACAGCATTTCCAGGATTTCCTTCCCTTTGGGTTTGATTTTGATGACCACGTAGGCAATCATCACGCCCAGGAACATACAGAGGACCCCGGCACTGATGGACAGGAACAGGGAATTCTGGATGGCATCCATGGTCTGTTTGCTGGTGATGATGCTGTGGAAATTGTCCAGGGTGAAGTTCGCTGGGATCAGCGGCAGCCCATAGGCTTTCACCAATCCTTCCAGGAAGATCATGATGAGGGGGACCAGCACGATGAGGACCAGAGTCAGCACCGCAAGCAGCAGCAGAGGATATTTGGCTCCCCGGAGCTTGATTAGGGTGGGGCGCATGCTCTTGCCTTTGATGATATCATAGGACCCGCTGGAAAGGACCACTTTCTGCAGGATCAGGGCCATGGTGACCACAAAGACCAGGAGGATGGACAGTGCCGCGCCTTGGCGGATCCCTTCAAAGCTGCCCCCAGCCCGGTCGATGTAGGCATAGATTACCGTAGGCAGGGTATAAATCTGTTTGGAGAAGCCCAGGATGGCCGGCACCCCGAAATGGGCCAGAGAAGAAATCAGGATCAGCAGGGCCCCTGCGGAAATGGCCGGAGTCACCAGTGGGATGGTGATTTTCCGGATGACGGTCCCCTGGCTGGCCCCAGCGATCCGGGCACTTTCTTCCAGGGTGGGATCCATCCGTTCCAGGGCGCTGACCACCTGCATGAACACAAAGGGGAAATAATAGGAGACTTCCACGAAAATGATGCCGCCCAGGGAATTGATATTGAACGGCGGCGACGCCAGGTGGAAGGTGTTCATCAGCCAGGTGTTCACATAGCCGCCCCGTCCCGAAAGGAGCATATCCCAAGCCATGGCCCCGAAGAAGGGGGGGAACATGTAAGGGATCATGAACAGGGCCCGCATCAGGTTCTTGCAGGGGATATCGCTGCGCCCCAGCAGCCAGGCATAGAAAAGACCGATAATCGTCCCCACCACCGTCACGCTGAGGCCGATGATGACAGTATGGGTCATGGCACTGATATTATCCTGGCTGAATACAACGGTCTTGAACATCTCGATGTCCAGATGCCCTTCATAGAAGAAGGCATTGTAGACGATCATGAAAATGGGGATAAAGACGATGACGAACAACAGGACGAAGCTGACCAGCGTCATGGCCTTATCCAGGCTGAAGGTTTTTCCGTCCAGGGCCGCCAGATCGGATGTCCCCTGGCGGGTTCTACGCAGATTCATCATGGTCCTCCTTTCTGGCTTCATAATACCGAGGCTGGAGGAAACGCAAACCCACTTCCTGGCCTTCCTCCACCTTATTGTTCTGCATCACATCCAGGGCATTGACCTGCATCCGGATCTCCCGGTTCCCCAACTGGATGAAATACACGTATTCGCTTCCCAGGAACACGCTCCGGGTGATTTTTCCCCGGATAGGAGACTGGTCGTCAAAGACCATATCGTTGAGCCGGCTCCCCATTTCCATGGGCTTGCCGCTGGCAAAGATTTCCGGAGGGCATTCATCATAGAGGAATTTCTCTCCGGCCACCAGATAGGTGTGTCCATTTTCCCGCACCAAAGGGAAGAAGTTGGATACCCCGATGAATTCAAAGACAAACCGGTTGGCCGGCCGCAGGATGATGTCCTCATCTTCCCCGATCTGGCACAGCTTCCCTTCCCGGTCCATGATGGCCATCCGGTCACACAGCTGGAGAGCCGCCTCCTGGTCATGGGTGATGTACAGGATGGTAGTCCCGATATCATGCTGGATCAAGCGGATCTCGGTGAGCATTTCTTCCCGCAGCTTGGCATCCAGGTTGGTGATGGGTTCGTCCATGACGATCACTTCGTCGCTGCTCACCAAAGCACGGGCGATGGCCACCCGCTGCTGCTGCCCCCCGGAAAGCTGGCTGGGGAGATGTTCCTCGTATCCCAGCATCCTTACCTGTTCCAGGGCATGATGGGCTCTTTCCTTCATCTCTTCTTTGGGCAGCCGCATCTTTTTCATGGGATACAGCACGTTTTCCAGCACGGTCATATGGGGCCACACCGCATAATCCTGGAATACCACCCCGATGTGACGATGCTCCGGCGATACGTCGATACCTTTTTCCGCGTCGAACAGACAGCGGTCCCCTACATAAATGGAGCCTGTCTCCGGTTTGATGAACCCCAAGAGGCAGCGGACCAAGGTTGTCTTGCCGCAGCCGGAAGGGCCGACCAGACACATGATCTGGCTTTCTTCCACGGTCAGGGAAAGATCTTCGAAGATGCACTTTTTCCCATAGTGGAAGGTAATATGGTTGAACCGAACATCGGCCATACTTTCACCTCCTGAAAAACGGACGGCAGACTGTCCTGCCGTCCGTTCCGACGTTAATTTTTCTTGAAGATGGCATCGAATTCATCCAGTACATTCTTGGCATTGGCAGCTAGTTTCTCCAGATCCACCTTCATGGCATTCTTGGCGATTTCCTCAATGGTCACACCCTTCTGTTTCACATCTTTGCGGACGGACAGCATATTGTTTTGTACCAAGACTTCCTGCCCTTCTTTGGAAAGGATGAAGTCATAGAGCTTTTTGGCATTTTCCTCATTCTTGGCTCCCTTCACCAGGGCGATGGGGCTGTAGATGGAGATGATGTCCTGCTTCGGATAGACGAATTCGATGGTGGAACCTTTGCTCTTCAGGTTTTCCGTGACATAATCCAAACACATCCCTACTTTATAAGCACCGGCCGCAATCTGGTTGTGGGTTGCAGTGGTCCCGGACTGGAGTTCCGTGCCGTTTTCCTTCAGTTTTTCAAAATAGGCCTTTCCGTACTTGGAATTGGAAATCAAGGCTCCTACAGCATATTTGGTAGTCCCCGCTGTTCCAGGATCCGTCATGACAATCTGGCCCTTCCATTTGGGATCCAGGAGATCATCCCAGGTCTTGGGTGCTTCTTCCTTGGAAACTTTCTGGGGGTTGTAGGCAATGCCCATGTTCATCATCCGGGCCCCCGTATAATAACCTTCCTTGTCGATGAAGACTGGATCGATGGCCTTGGCTTCCGGAGAACTGTATTTCTGGAGGATTCCCATTTTCTTGAACCCGATGTAGTCTGCCGGGTCCCCTACCCAGATTACATCTGCCGCCACCTGGCCGGATTTCGCTTCCGTAGCGATTTTTGTAATGACCTTCCCCGTCCCGGCAAAGTAATAATCCAGTTTGATGTCCGGATATTTCTTTTCAAATGCTTTCTTGATGGCATTCAGCTGATCTTCCTGCATGGAAGAATACAGCATTACCGTATTCCCTGCAGATTTTTTGTCCTGTTTGGAACCAGGAATCGCCCCGCCTCCGCCACAGGCGCTGATCCCTGCAGCAAGCACGCACAGCATCCCTACAGACAGCCACTTCTTCAGATTCATGGTAATTCAGCCTCCCTTATTGAAATCTCTTTCCCGGGTAGAATACTTTATGTGCTAATTTTACCATATTTTTACTGAATATTTACATGTTTTTTACAATTCAAATAAAATTAGCTGATAGTGTATAGTATTTAACAACTACATCGCTCAATTCTCATAAAGCCCACCTCCAACAGTTCTTTTGCATAATGGCTTAAGCAAAAAAAGACTGTGCAGGAATCCTGGACATATCCTGTCCATATCCTTGCACAGCCCCTTATATCTTTTTATTTCTTCATCCGGAAGCAGAAGGTACAGTGATGATCTTTGTACATAATATGGTCATGCACACATTCCAGGTCTTCATTGTATCCTTTGCAGATGGCCGGATCGATGTTTTCACAGTAGATGCGGCCATACTTCTCTTCCCCGGCGTCCATCCAGGTCTTGGCGAATACGCACCGGTCGAAATCCTGGTTGATTTCATCCTTGCCATATTCCGTATCATATCCGAACAGCTCGCTGCGTTCCATGTCATAATTGGGCAGATAGGCAGCCAAATCGTTTTTCTGACCCCGTTGGGCAGCTCTGCGGGCAATATCTTTACCCCGTGCCACACCCCAGTCGATGACGCTTTGTTTCAGGATTTCCAGGCCTTTTTCTCCGAATTCCTTTTCCAGATTCTTTGCCAGGATGGAAAAAAATCTGGCGAACAGGACAAACATGGAAACTGGTTCATCCATTTTTTGCGGTTTCAAGTTTTTCACTCCCCTTTTATTACAGGCAGTCCAACTGTGGTTTGGCCAGCTAGACAACCAATCAAACGAATTATTTGCTGTCTCTGATGTGCTGTGCCAGACCGTTCAGGTAATACAGGAAAGCCCAGTTGACCACATGGGCCGCCGTCTGCAGAGTAAATACCTCAGGGTAGGTTTCCACAAAGTCAATCCCCCGTGCTCCTGCCAGCCCTGCTTCATGGAGCATCATGAGCAGTTCATAAGAGGTCAGCCCACCCATATCCTGAGGTGCCTGAGGCATATTGGCTGCATCCAGGCTGTCTGCGCAGACGGTGATATAGATATATTCCGTATCCTTGCTGACCACTTCCAGAGCTTTGGAAATAGAGGCTTTCCAGCCGTCTTCATGGACATCGATGGCACGGATCACCGTGGCACCGTATTTCATGGCATTGTTGTATTCTTCTCGATGGTTTCTGGGCCCCCGGATGCCAATGTGGGCAATCTTGGTGGGATCCATGTTGGGATCGTTATATACCCGATAGAAAGGAGAACAACGGGACAGTTCATCATCACCGAAATGAGAGTAGTTGTCCAAATGGGCATCGAAATGCAGAACGCCTACCTTTTTCGGGTACCGTTTGGCAATTTCACTGATGATGGGATAAGCAATGCCATGGTCACCACCAATGGTAATGGGAATGATTTTGGCATCGGCCAGTTTGCCGATCCGTTCCCGGATGGATTTAAAGGTGAAGTCATAGTTCCCGTTCTGGGTGGCAACATCCCCGGAATCAGCTACCTTCAGATAGTCGAAGCAGTCCAGATTATAATCCGGCAGGAACCCGGTGTAACGGATGGAAGTGGACCGGACTGCCTTCGGGCCTTCCGTAGTGGAAGAATAGCCACCGATGGTGCAGCCCCCTTCCCATGGCACCCCTACCACTGCTGCATCGATTTTCTTCAGGTCCTCATCATTTTCAATGACAGACAGATTCAGCCAGGACGGAACCCCGCTGTAAATCATATTGGGCAGGAAATTGGGATCATAAATCGTAGGTTTGCTTTCTCTCATTTCAGAACATCTCCTCTAAAAATTAAACAGACAGGTCAAAGACCTTCTTATAACAAACTGATGACACTGCTGACACCCAGGATCAGGGAAATCACGAAGATGGCAGCCCCCAGGACATTTTCCAGAGTACTGTTGGCAAACTGGCCCATGATTCTCCGGCTGGCCGTCAGATAAATGGTCACACCTACCACAACGGGAAGTACCACACCATTGACCATCTGGGCCGCCATAATCAGAGCAATGGGATTGAATCCGGCCCCGGCAATGACAATACCCGTCAGGAGCACCAGGAAGTTGGTAATGGTATACCGTTTGTCACTGCGGTTGGTTTCCCAACCGAACAGTCCGGCCAGTACATAAGAAACGCCCATGGGAGTGCAGACGGCACTGGAAACCCCGGCGGCCACCAGACCGATGGCCATAAAAGGTTTGGCAAAAGTCCCCAGAGTGGGTTCCAGCTGGATGGACATATCCATGGCATTCCGGACAGGCATCCCCAGCATAACCGTTGCCGCCGTTACCATAATGGCCCCGGTAACGATGCCCCCGATGATCATGGGGACATTGGTCCCGAACCGGCAGAGCGGCAGTTCATCGGTGCTGTGCCAGGTCCGTTTGGCGGAAGCGGCATGGAGGAACATATTGTAGGGCACTACCGTAGTCCCAATCAGAGACAAACAGGTCATCAGCCCGCCTTTAGGAATATTGGGCACACATCCAGCCAGCAGTTTTCCCAAATCCGGTTTCACCACGAACATGGTCACCAAGAAAACCACAGCCATAATAACCACACAAGCTCCCAGCAATTTTTCCAGGTATTTAAGGGCATCCCCGGCAAAACTCAGGAGCAGCAGGATGCAGAAGCCCCATACTGGCGCAATGATTCGGGTAGAAATTCCCGTAAGGGCACTGATGCCAATAGCCGTCCCAGTCAGGTCCCCGCTCATATAAGCAAAGCCGCCAATGGTAATGGCCACGGCCACCAGTCCGCACAGCAGATTCCGCAGCACAGGCCGGTCTTCAAAATCCTTCACCAGATTCTGAGCCAGCCCCATCTGGGTCACAATGCCCAACCGGGCAGCCATACCCTGCATAACAATCACTGCAATAACCGAGAAGATCACGCACCAGAACAACTGAAACCCATAATCAGCCCCGGCTTTTGTGGAACTGGTTACCGTCCCCGGTCCGATGAACGAGCCCACAATCAGGAATCCAGGTCCCAGTGCCCCTAATTTTTCCCTTAGGGTAAACTGCTTTTCCTTCTTTTCTGCCATAATACTCTCCCCTTCGCAAGTAAATTTCTACGCCGCATTACCCTAGCAACTCGCTCTTGATTGACTACATTATCGTTTTTATTTTTGCATTGTAGTTTTGTACATTTTTATATCACTCTATTTTCTGTTTGTCAATCAAATTCTTTTGTGTTACTCTAATAAAGAAAATCATGCTGCCAAAGGAGGGCATTTATGGAAAAAAAGTTACAGAAACCCATCCAGTCCATCCAGCGGGCCGTACAGATACTGGACTGTTTTACGCCTACGGATCCCAGCCTGCCACTGTCTGCCATCAGTGAAAAAACCGGGCTGAACATCAACACCACCCGTGGGCTGGTCAATACGTTAGTAGAAAGCCAGTTGCTGCTCCGGGACCAGGATACGGGCTGTTACAAATTGGGATATTACTTCGTAACCAAAGCCTCCATGATCCGCCAGGATATCGACCGGTATGTAGAACTCTTCAAACCACTGGTGGATGCGGCCGCAGAAAAATACCATTTCTCTGCCAGCCTGCAGATGGTTTATCAGAACCAGATTTTCAGCGTCTACTGTGCCTACCCCACCAAACAGGCCTACTACATCGTTATGAGTGAATATACCGATCTGCCCCTCCATGCAACCAGTTCTGGAAAGCTGCTGCTTCTGGATCAGATTACCCATGGCCGGAAAAAATTATTGGATCAGCTGGAATACAAGGCTTTTACCCCAGCCAGCATCCGGTCCCGGGAGCAGTTGGAGGCCCAGCTGAAAACCATCAAAAAGAATGGGTATTCTACAGAAATCGAAGAGTTTGTCAATGATGTAGGCAGTCTGGCAGTCCCCTTGTATGATGAAAAAGGCCGGCTGCTGCTGACTCTCAGTGCCACCTTCTTTGTAAAATCTCTTCCCAAAATCAAAGAGGACCTGCTGAAAGATTTCCAAAAAGCCATTGACACCTGGAAACAAGTTTTAAAAAAAGGAGAATGTTTATGAAAACACTAAAAGATCTTTGGCTGGATCTGTTCCGGCCCCTTTCCTCCTTTGGCTATACCGAAGGCCAGGGAACAACCCGCCTGTCCTGGTCCCCTGCCTTTCTGGCTGCCCAGGACTTTCTTCAGCAATATGCGGGAAAAAATGGCCTGCATTGTGAAAAGGACGGCTGGGGGAATCTGTTGATGACCGTACCGGGGAAAGAAGACCTTCCGCCGGTCTACACAGGCTCACACCTGGACACGGTCCCCCATGGCGGAAAATATGACGGGGCCTTGGGAATTACTGTACCACTGGCCATTGCCCGCTTCTGGCGTGAAAAAGGATTCCTTCCCCGCCGGCCGCTGACCATCATTGCCTTTGCCGAAGAAGAGGGGACCCGGTTTGGAACACCTTGCATGGGCAGTCAGGCTCTTACCGGCAGACTTCAGGGACAGTCTCCGGAAGCATTTGTCACTCCAGATGGCTGCCCATTGCCCCAGCTCCTTCAGCAGGCAGGGCTGAAAGGCGATTTTTTTGCCCCCCATCTGCTTCCGGGAAAATGTTTCCTGGAACTCCACATTGAACAGGGCCGCTCTTTGGAAGATGCCCAGCTGCCTCTGGGAATTGTATCCGCCATTGTGGGGATTCGGCATTTCATGATCACCGTCCAGGGCAAAGCCAACCATGCCGGCACCACTGCCATGAAAAACCGTCAGGATGCCCTGGCCGCAGCCGCTGCGGAAATCACCGAAATCTACCAGAGCGCTCTGGCCTCTCAGGGACAGTATGTGGCTACCGTCGGTCATATCCGTGTTTCTCCCGATGCCGGAAATGTAATCCCAGGGGAAGCAGAAATGTCTTTGGAAATCCGTGCCGCAGAAGATTCCGTTATGGACCAGGCCATTGCTCGTTTCAAAGAATTTTCTCATGGTTTGGAGCAGCAGTATGATGTAATTTTCTCCTGGAAACAGCTGGACCAGATTCCTCCACTTCCTATGGACCGGAAAATCATGGAACTTTTTAAAGATTATGCCACGAAAGAAAGTGTTCCTTTCCAGATACAACCCAGTTGGGCAGGTCACGATTCCATGATAGTGGGCCATTTTCTCCCCACCGCCATGCTGTTTGTTCCCAGTAAAAACGGGATTAGCCATTCCCCGGAAGAATTCACTTCAGCAGAAGATATTGGGCAGGCAGCTGAAGTCCTGGAAAAAGTGCTGATGCATCTGACGATGGAGTAAAAAGGATTCCAGGTCAGATCAGATTTCCAAAAAAGAACAGGTTGTTGCAAATGCGTAATTTCACGCATGCAACAACCTGTTTCTTTTCACTAGATAACGTTAAGACGCATCATGAAAACCCTTAGGACTGTGCCAATAATATGTTATTCACTTTTCACTAAAATATTATCCCAGAAAAAACATTTGATACAAGTCCGGATACAACAAGTTTATTTTAATAATTATTGATTGGACAAACTCCGTAATGCCGTTTCTCTGGAACCTTTTAAATGGTACAGCATGGCATCTCCCGCCTTTTCCCGTTCCCCCATGAGAATTAGATCGATAATTTTCTGATGTTCTTTAGCCGCTTCCTTATGCCTTTCCCAGATATCACTTCCTGAAAGGACACGGATCCGCATATGCTGGTCAAAGATATGGGCCAGCATGTTTCGGAAGTAAATATTCGAACACCCTTGAGCCAGGAGCCTATGAAAACGATCATCCAGTAGCGCGAATTGTTCTGGATCCGGTGCAGCTTCAATCAGTTGCTGTGAACGATCACGTATCTCATGAAGCCCTTTTAAATCCAAATATTTTAAATCATTTCTGATAATAAAAGGTTCAAGCAACATACGGGCTTCGAAACTTTGGTTGATTTCATTTATCGTCAAAGGCCTGACCATAACACCCTTTTTAGGAAGGACAGTAACCAAGCCCTCTTGTTCCAACCGTGTCAGAGCTTCTCGAATAGGAGTCCTACTGACCTCCAGTTCTTCCATAAGAGCTGTTTCATTCAGGAACCCATTACTTTCATACTGGCATCTTAAGATTTTGTTTTTGATTGCATAATAAGCTTTATCCCGTAAACTCATCATGACAGCCATTTCACCTCTATTCCAGTCCGCTCTTGTATACAACAGATATATTTCAATTATACTGGATATATCCTTTGGATGCAAAAAAATTCTATGCTAGAATCAAATTAGAAAGAGTGAACGGAATTTTTAGAATCTTTAATGAACTGTTTTGAAGGAGGAATCTGCAATGAACGTCAAAAAAACACTTGCGGCACTGTGTCTGGCATCGTTGGCCGTATTCGCTCTCACTGGCTGCGGAACTGAAGAAACTGGGAAAGCAAAAAGTGAAGGCGGCAAAGTCCAAATGGATTTGGCTACCGCTTATTCGGCAGATTCTCCCGCTGGCAAAGCCATGAAGAAGTTTGTAGATGATGTCAAGAAAAAGTCCAATGGAAGTATTGAAATCAATCTGTTTACAGACGGAACTTTAGGAAATCCCAAAGACAACTATTCTTCTGTAGCCAGTGGCGATCTGGACATGACGATGTCCGGATTGGAAGGACTTGACTTGTATGCTCCAGAATACACTTTCCTGGATGCACCCTTCCTAATGAAAGATTTGAAACAGCAACAGGCTATTCTGAACAGTGGTATTGGTGATAAGCTCAAAGCCATCTATAAGAAAAATGGCTTTACCACTCTGGGCTTCCACAACCGGGATATCCGTGAACTGGCCGGGACAAAGCCCATTAAAACACCTGCCGATCTTCAAGGATTAAAGCTGCGGTTGCCAGGCATGAGAGTCTATGTGGATACCTGGAGTCAACTGGGTGTCAGCTCCACCACCGTTGCCATGAACGAACTGTACACGGCACTGCAGACCAAAGTAGCCGAAGCTTGCGAAGGTGGATATGAACAAATGGCAACTTTAAAACTGTATGAAGTACAGCCTTATATCATGGAAACCAACCATGTATATGAATTTGTGGGTCTCTATATCAATAACAAGGCGTTCGAAAAATTGACTCCTGACCAGCAAAAAATCATTCAGGAATGTGCAAAAGAAGACTTGGCCTATGCTGACAAGCTGGCAGAAGAAAGCCGTCAGGAATACAAACAGCAATGCCAGGACAAGGGCATGAAAGTCGTTGAAGTTGATCAAGCTGCATTCCGCAATGCACTGGAAAATTACTATAAAGAACAATTCAGCAGCAAATGGACGGTCACCACGTATGATGAAGTCATGAAATACGCCAAATAATTCCCAGCATAAGGGTGCCGCACTATAAAGTACGGCACCCTTTCTCTTAGAAAAGGAGGGTATTCTGTCATGTTCCATAAAATTGCACGGGGATATTTGAAAACTGTTGAAGGCATCTGCATAACTCTTCTGTTTATCATTTTTCTGCTGATGGTTATTCAAGTTCTCTGCCGTCTCTTTACCATTGGCCAGAATTTCACAGAAGAACTGGCTCGTATCTGCTTCTGTCTGATGATTTTTTTGGGAGCACCGCTGACTCTTGCAGAAGGAGCTGATATCTGTGTGGATATGGTCGTCAATAAATGCCCGCCTAAACTACAGAAAGTCATTAATATCCTGATCAATATTCTAACCTGTGTTTTTTCTGTGCTCTGTCTTAAAAGTCTCATGGTTCTGATTAATACCAACACAGGAGTTTCTGCAGTAGCACTCCCCTGGATAAAAATGAACTGGATTTATTCTGCCATGTGTGTTGGATTTGCTTTTCTCTTTGTGGTAGCAGTATGCAAAATCGTCGCTCTGTGCAAAGGCTGCCCGGATACCATGGATATCAACAAAGAAGAAAAAGCTATCGCCCGGAAAAAAGAAAGTGAGATGAATTTGGGAATATGACTACGAACACGATTATTATCATGCTACTGGTTTCCATGCTGGCTCTCTTCCTGCTGAAGGTTCCAGTCTATATCAGTATGTCTCTGGCTGGCTGTGCCGTTCTGGCTACCCGCTTTGGAATGAAATGGAGCCTTCTCAGCCAATATCTCTACACTGGCGTAGATTCCTTTACTCTTCTTTCCATCCCGCTTTTCCTGCTGGCTGCAAAAATCATGAATACCGGCAGCATCACAAAAAAGCTCTTTTCTTTCTGCATGAAGGTTGTTGGATGGCTCCCTGGAGGTTTAGGCCATGTAAATGTTCTTTGTTCTGTAATTTTTGCCGGCATGTCTGGTACAGCTGTATCTGATGCCGGTGGGCTTGGTTCCATTGAAATCAAAGCCATGAATGAAAACGGTTTTGATAATGACTTTTCCTGCTGCGTTACGGCCGCTTCCTCAACACTGGGGCCTATTATTCCCCCTTCCATTCCTCTGGTCGTCTATGCAACCGTATCCGGGGCCTCCGTAGGTGCCCTGTTTATGGCTGGAATCATCCCTGGCCTGGTCATGGCCATTTTGATGATGGTACTGGTCAGTGCTTATGCTATTATGCGTCACTATCCCCGTACCAAATTTCCCTCTGGAGGCGAATTTTTTACCGCTCTTAAAGACGGCTTCCTCCCGCTGATGGCTCCTGTTATTCTGCTGGTAGGAATTTACGGGGGTGTCTTCACCCCTACAGAAAGTGCAGCCATTGTAGTTTGTTACAGTCTGTTTTTAGAAATCTGCATTTATCGTGAACTGACTCTGACAAAATTTATTTCCATCCTGAAAGAAACCTTCCGGGATTCTGTTACCATTGCTCTGATCATTGCCGGTGCCACTTTCTTTGGGTACGTGGCAACTCGTGTACGGATTCCCCAGCTGATTCTGAAAGAAATGACGGGGCTTGTTTCCTCTCAGTTCATGCTGCTCTTGCTGATCAATATTTTCCTGCTGATTATCGGCTGTTTCCTGGAAACCGCTTCCGCCATCACCATTGTTGTACCGTTGATTATGCCGCTTCTGAAAGCGTACCATGTAAATCTAACGCAGTTTGGCATCATCATGGTATTGAATCTGATGATTGGCCTGTTAACGCCTCCTTTTGGCCTGGTTTTATTCGTTGTCAGCAAGATTGGGCATATATCGGTAGGTCATTTCTCAAGAGCACTGCTTCCCTGGCTGGCCTGTCTGCTGATTGCCCTGATGCTAATCACATTTATTCCCTCCATCAGCCTGTGGTTCCCCACTTTCCTGGGCATGACCGTTTAGGAGGCCTGTTATGAAAATAACCTCTGTGAAAGGGATTCAACTGCGTTGTCCCTGTGATGAAATCCATGACGCTTTAAGCACCTCTACAGCACGACAGGCCTTCCTGATCCGTGTTGATACAGACAAAGGAATTTGGGGAATTGGAGAAGCCTTTTCTTTTGGAGCCCCTCTCAATGTCCTTCAAGCACTGCTTGATTACCAGATTTCTCCCATTATTTTGAGTAAAGAGGCGGAAAACATTGAAGAGCTTTGGCAAACCATGTATTGGCGCACCCTGGCCAACGGCCGTCGCGGTCTGACAATGGCTGTCATTTCAGGTATTGATACCGCTCTCTGGGATATTCTAGGCAAAGCTGCTCATATGCCCATCAGCCATCTTTTGGGAGCATCTTCCAATAAAGTTCCCACCTATGCCAGTGGAGGATTTTATGCTCCTGGAAAAGGACTGGACGGACTTCAACAAGAGCTGTACGGATACCGTAAAAAAGGCTATACCAGTGCAAAAATAAAAATAGGCCGCACGAATACCAATGTTTTTCTAAAATATATGGCCAACCAGAAAGATACAGTCAGTACAGAAGAAGATTGGAGGCGGATCCAAGCAGCTCATGAAATCATGAAAGATGGTACTTTGATGGTCGATACCAATGCTTCCTGGACGGCCGATCAGGTGATTCAAAATACGCCTCGCCTTCTGGACACTGGTGTGCAGGTCATTGAAGAACCTCTTCCTTTCGAGGATATTGCTGGCTACCGAAAAATAGCCCATGCCGCACCAGAGTTGATTACTGCAGGGTGTGAGACTCAGCAGGGCCTTTCCAATTTTAACCATCTAATGACTGAAAATCTTATTGACATTCTCCAACCAGATGTAGGCTGGGCAGGCGGCATATCTGAAGTCAAAAAAATAGGAACAGCCGCATTGACTGCCGGAAAAAAGATTTCACTGCATTGTTTCGGTTCTGCCATCCTGTTTGCAACCAGCCTGCAGGTCGCGGCATCCATGACCAATACCATTGCCATGGAGTCAGAAGAAAATCCAAATCCGTTGAAGACTGGTATCTTGAAAACTCCCTTTCAAACAGATGCCGCCATGAATTTTCTGGTTCCTGACAGTCCCGGTTTGGGTATTGACATCGATTGGGACTGTGTAGAAAAGTATGTTGTAAAATAAAAAACAGCGTAAGGATAAGAAAAAACCGTCGAATTACCGACGGTTTTTTCATTTTTACCAAATATGATAAAATCAATTAAAATATTATTTCAATGAGCACAATTAATTTAGAGAAACTGCAGGGAGGTTCTTTCCACTTATGGATACCAGACTTATTGAACACATCCTGAAAATTGCAGAAGAAAAGAGCATCACCAAGGCGGCGGAAAAGCTGTTCCTGACCCAGTCGGCCCTGAACCAGCAGCTGCTCCACCTGGAACATGAGCTGGGGACGCCTCTTTTCAAGCGCAGCAAGGTAAACTGGGGCCCTACCCGGGCCGGGGAAATCTACCTGGAAGGGGCCCGGGAAATGCTCCGGGTGAAGCAGAACACCTACAGCCAGATCAGCGACCTGACCCACGGATACACGGGAACCATCCGGGTGGGGATGACTCCCGTCCGGGGGCCGGACATGTTCATCCATGTGTACCCGGCTTTCCACAAGGAATATCCCAACCTGGTGGTGGTCCCCTATGAACTGAACGTGTTCCAGATGCAGAAGCTGGTCACTGCCGGGGATCTGGATCTGGGGTTCATGACTCTGTTCGGGAGCCAGCGGGACGACAATGAATATGAAGACCTGTATGAAGAGGATATCCTCATTGCAGTACCGGAAGACTGGAAGCTGGAAGGAGAATTGCCGGCGGCAGAGGGACAGCGTCCCCGTCTGCCTCTCCTGGCCCTGAAGGACCGTCCCATAATCCTGCTGCGGAAGCAGACCACCATGCGTCCGGTGCTGGACCGACTGTTCCGGGCCCGGCAGATGGTGCCCCGGATCCTGTTTGACACCGCCAATCCGGCCACCATCCTGGAAATGGTCCGAGCGGGAATCTGCTGCGGTATTGTGGCGGAATCCACCACCCGGGGCTTTGAACAGGGGATCCGGTATTATGCCTTTGAAAAGCCCCTCCACTGGAACGTGGCGGTCAGTTATCCCAAAGGAGCTTTTTTGAATCAGGCAGAAAAGCTGTTCATCCAACAGGCCCGGGAATACTGGATAAAGAAAGCCAAGGCTAAAGTGCAGAGTAAAGAGTAAAGAGTGCAGAGAAAAGATAAGAGTGAAGTGCAGGACGTAAAACAGACCCAAAGGGCCGCTCCCGCGCAGGGGCGGCCCTTTGGGTCTGTTGGTTTCCAAGGATGTATGGTTTTGATACATTGTTGGCGATGGAAGATCACCGGAAGATGCCCAGGGCATAGCCGGCCACCAGCCACAGGATGTTCATGATCCACAAAGGAGCGAAGGAGAACTTCACATAATCCTGGAGCTCGGTCTGGTCCGCCAGGTCGCAGGCCAGGTAAATCTGAGGCTGGGCCACCGGGGAAACCATGGCCCCCATGTTCATCAGAAGGGTCATGACCACGATTTCCTTGGGCACGCCGTAGTTGGCGCTGACCCCGGCCACAATGGGCACCAGGGCATACTGCCAGATATCGTTGGTGAAGATCAGCATCAGCGGAGCACTGAAGATGGCGATGATCAGGTACACCCAGGGTCCCAGGACGCTGGGGATGATGCCCACCAGGAACTGGACCATGGCGTCCATCATGCCGCTCTTGGACAGGACCCCTACCACCACGCCGGACAGGAACACGGCGCAGGCGGTGGAATACATTTCTTTGGAGTACTTCTTCAGCAGCTGGTTCTGGAGGCTCAGATCCGGATAGTTCACGGTAAGGGCGATGACCAGGCCCAGGGCGAAGATCACATAGCCGGGAGCAGGCACCACACTCAGGCCCACAATCAGCAGCACGGTGAGCAGCAGGTTGAACCAGAACAGTTTGGGCCGCCGGAGTTCGGACTGGTCTTTCTTTTCCAGGTCTTCCATGATGACGCTTTCATCCACCTGGCCGGCGCCTTTCTTCATCTGGAACCGGGCCAGCAGCACAGCCAGCCCAAGGCACATGGCAATGTAGATCAGCATCAGGGGCAGCATGTGGACGAAAATGTAGTTCTGAGGAGCGGGAATCCCGTCCAGCAGGGTGGCTGCCCGGAGGGTACGGCCGTTCCAGGGCGTAATGAACAGGGCGCACATGGTGGCGGAGCACAGGAGCAGCAGACATTTGGGATCGATCTTCAGCTTCTTGTACAGAGGCAGCATCATGGGCACGGTCACCAGATAGGTGGAGGTTACGCTGCCGTCGATTTCCGTAATCAGAGAAACGAACACGGTAATGATCATCACAATGGTGACGCTGAGCTTGGTCCGCTTCAGCAGGAATTCCACCATGGTGTCGAACAGTCCCACTTCATTCATCAGAGAGAAATAAGGCAGGGAGAAGAAAATGATGAACATCAGGTCCCGGGTCTTGCCCAGGCCGAATTTCACGTAATCGCAGACTTCCTTTACGTTGGCCCCCAGCAGGAAGGCCCCGATAATGGGGATGATGGTGAAGGCAAACAGAGTACTGACTTTCTTTTTCAGCAGCAGTGTGGTGATGAGGATCATCATCGCAAAGCCGACAAAGGCCGCAAAGCTCATGGATAGGTTCCCCCTTTTCTCTTACCGCACCAGACAGGGTTTCTTGCAGTCGTATTTCCAGTTGGGGATCAGGTACTGCATGGCCATGGCGTCGTCCCGGTCGTGGGAAGGCATCTGGTTGTACAGCTTGTTGGCTTCCATGACCCGGTCCATGTCCAGGGTGACCCCCAGCCCCGGTTTCCTGGATACTTCCAGGAACCCGTCTTTGATCTGGGGAGTATCCTTCAGCAGGTTCTGCCCATCCTGCCAGATCCAATGGGTATCCAGAGGAGCCGGATTCCCCGGTGCCGCAGCCCCCACTTGAGCGAAGGTGGCCAGGGTGATGTCAAAGTGGTTGTTGGAGTGGCTGCCCCAGGTAAGGCCCCATTCCTTCAGCAGAGCTGCCATCCGCAGGCTCCCTTCCATACCCCAGAAGTGAGGATCCGCCAGGACGATGTCCACGGCCTTCAGGGCGGCTGCATGGTAGAACTGGCGCCAGTTGGTGGCGATCATGTTGGTGGCTACCCGGAGAGAAACGGCGTTCTTGAATTCCGCCATCACTTCCCGGCTGGAGAAGCCCGCTTCCGGGCCGGTGGGATCTTCGATGTAGCTCAGGACCCCTTCCATGGGTTTGCACAGCCGGATGGCCTCATCCAGGCTCCAGGCCCCGTTGGGGTCGATGTTGATCCGGGCATTGGGGAATGCTTTCTTCAGAGCCCGGCAGGTGTCCATTTCATAAGACCCTTCCATGACCCCGCCTTTCAGCTTGAAGTTCCGGAAGCCGTATTTTTCGTGGAGGATCTGGGCTTCTTCCACCACCTGTTCGTGGGTAAGGATTTCGCCTCGGCGGTACCGGAACCAGGGATCCTTGCTGTCAGATTCGTCCAGGTAGGGCAGGTCCGTTTTGTTCTTGTCAGATACATAGAACAGATACCCCAGCATTTCCACCTTGTCCCGCTGCTTGCCTTCCGCCAGCAGTTCGCACATGGGAACACCCAGGTACTGGCCCAGCAGGTCCAGGAGAGCACATTCCAGGGCCCATTCTGCCCGGACCACGAATTTCAGTTTGGAAATGTCCAGGGTCTGGATCCCTTCCCCGTCATCTCCTTCGGCTTTTTTGCCTCCTCTGTGGATGGTGCCCAGGATGGAACGGTATTTGCCGATTTCCTGCCCCACCACCAGGGGAATATAGCTGTCCAGACATTCTTTCGTATATTCGCCCCCGTGGATTTCCCCGATGCCTTCATGGCCGGCATTGTCGTGGAGAATCACCAGGTTCCGGGTGAAAAGCGGTGCGTGGGCCCCGCTCAGAGTCATTTCCATGCTGTCATACCCGGCTACGGGGATGACCTTCATATCTGTTACAATCGGTGTAGTTGCCATTGTTTTTCCTCCTTGCAATCCTTATCGCGCGCTTTTGAATGTTTCAAATTGTCTGTAATCAATATAGCCAATTTGCTTTTCCCTGGCCAATATGTAATAATGATTCCTGCAATCAGTTTTGCTAATATTATCTGATTATTTGAATAGTTTTTCTAAGAGGCACTCTTACTTTTTCTAAGTCTGCAAGGAGGCTTGTTTTATGGATACCCGTCATCTCCAGTACATCCTGACCATCGCCCAGAAGCAGAACATGACCAAGGCGGCGGAAGAGCTGTACATTTCCCAATCCTCCCTGAGCCAGTACCTGGCCAAACTGGAACAGGAAATCGGTGTGCCGCTTTTTGAAAGGACTCGGAACCGGATGCTCCTGACTCCCGCAGGAGAATTGTATGTGGAAGCGGCCCAGCGGGTCCTTTCCATTGAAAAGCATCTGTACGAAAACATCCGCTCCATGAACAACAAAAGCCACATCACCCTGGGTCTCACTTCCCAGCTGTGCCTGAAAATGCTCACGGCGGTGGTCCCCAGTTTCAAGGCGGAATTCCCGGAAGCCACTGTGGAAATCACCGAAGGGAACGTGATCGATCTGAGCCGTATGCTCCAGGAAGAAGCCATTGACTGTGCGGTGATGGCCATCCATGACACTTCTCCCTTTTCCCCGGACCAGGTGGATATCCTGGGGGTGGAGGAAATCCTGCTGGCAGTACCCAAAAACCATCCCTACTGCAAAAAAAATCCAGGGGATACGTTCCCCTGGAAAGATCTGGAGGAAGAACTGGGCGAAGACAATTTCCTGATCTGCAAAAAAGGCTCCACCCTGAGGGAAGTGACGGACCTGATTTTCGAAGCCATCCGCCTGGACCCCAGCACCATGTGCGAAACCAACAGCATCGTCACTACCCGGGCCATGGTGGCCATGGGCATCGGCATCACCTTTATCGGAAAATCCTGCATGGAATATGAAAACAAGATCCATTATTACCGGCTGGATCCCCCGGTGACAAGAAAATTCGCCCTGGTCCGCCGGAAGAACTGGGTAATGCACACCCCGGAAAAAAAGCTGTGTGAAGAGATCCGGAAATATTTCAAAAGGAAAAGTGTGAAGGCGCTGATGAAGTGAAAAAGGGGCTGTTGCATGGGCAGCAGCCCCTTTCTGTCAACGGTCAGCGGCAGGGGATTCTATGGGATTACACGAAAACAACAAATGTTTTAGGCTAATTTTGCACGAAAACGATAAATCTTTTTATGATTTTCTCCGTGTTTTTAAGCGACTTTGAATAAATAGATTGCTGCAGGGGCTGTACAACAGGCCGTCTGCGGGCGGCCGGGCCTGCCGCCCCTACGGACCCGGTACAATCGTATTGTCCATTGCAGTAGTGCCCTGCCGGGAGGCCGGGACGGGCTTGCCTGCAGCAAGCCCCTACGCCGTTGGGGTCAAGGGTCCGGGCGAAATCACAATAACGGCATTGCCGAAGCCCCCGTTTCTCCGACCATTGGTAACCATAGTCCGACAGCAACGAGGTAGGGGCGTGCCGCAGGCCGTTGACCGTTAACAGCTGACCGCCTTCATTTCCCCATATGTTCCAGGATCACCTGGCTCTGCTGCTTTTCGGCGGCTTTTTTCCAGGTTTCCCGGTTCTTCTTGGTGGGTGCCGGTTCGGATTCCCCGAAAATGGCCCGTACCCAATGGCCGTCGGTGGGGTTGGGCATGAGGATGAATTTTTTCCCGAACAGGTCCTTGTCCTTTTCCATCAGGGCATTCCGCTGATCCACGTCCTTTACATAGTACACCCGCTGGAAATCATTCAGGCTGTCCCCCAGATACACGGCAATATTGTGGGTCTGGGCGATTTTTTTCTGTTCCTTTTCCTTGTTGGAGGTGTCGACGAGCACGGTAAGATGATCCTTATCTGCATAAGGGAAGGACAGGTCCTGGAGGTTCTTCAGGGCATAGCCGTAGGTGCCTTCTCCCTGGTCCCGGCTGGTGACGTAGAACACTTCCACTCCTTTGGATTTACAGTAGTTGAGGAAATCCAGGGCTCCGGGCCATGCAGGTCCCCAGCAGTCCGGCAGTCAGGATGGCAGTCATCAGTTTTTTCATGGCAGTTCCCTCCGTGTATATTTATGCTTTTATTTGCATATTATATAGCTTTTAATAAAATTCTGCCATGGGTATTTAAAACAATATTGGTTGTACGAAGGTTGTATTTTGGGTTGATATACCCCGTAGGGGATGACCCAGGGTTGCAACCCAATCCCGCCCGGTCGTCCCGGACCTGCTGTACCGATTGTTGGGGCATTGGCGGGCGGCTCTGGCGGCATTTTGCTTTGCAAAAGTCCTGAACCGGCCCCTACGGAGTCGATTTTATCATTTCATATGATTATAAGCTTTATGGAACTCTTGATTTTATATTTTTTGTTAGTCTATACTTTACGGTTTTTTATATATATGATAAAGTGTTAAATATAGAATTTTATTGAAAGGGTGTGAATCCATGATTCTTCGCACACACTACTTGGAACAGGCCATTCCTTTTGTGGACCAGGACCTGATCAAAATTTTCACCGGGATCCGCCGCTCCGGGAAAACCGTTTTGATGAAACAGATGAGAGACTGGCTGCTGGACCATGGACGCCATCCGGAACAAGTCCTGCTGTTCAACATGGAATCTCTGCAAACCCGCCGCAAGGCGCAGGAAGGCCGTTTGTACGATGATATCCTGTCCTATGCCAAGGCCCATCCCCAAAAGCTCTATCTTTTCTTTGATGAAATCCAGGATATTCCAGACTGGCAGATTTTCATCAACTCCCTGCGTGTGGATATTGACTGCGATCTGTATATAACCGGTTCCAATGCCACCCTTCTTTCCAATGAACTGGCCACCTGCCTATCCGGCCGTTATATCCAAATTCCGGTCTATCCTTTTTCCCTGAAAGAAGCCCGGGAGTTCCAGAAGCAGCAGGGAACCTTCCAATCCGATGAAAAACTTTTCCAGGACTATCTCCGGTTTGGGGGCTTCCCACAACGTTTCTATCTGCCGGACGCCGCCTCCGCAGAAACGTATCTGCGGGATCTGTTCGAAGCGGTGGTCCTCCGGGACGTGCTTTCCCGCCACAAGACCCGGGACACCGTTTCTCTCCAAAGGGTCCTGGCCTTTGTCCTGGACAACATCGGCAATCCCTGTTCTGCCCGCAAAATCAGCGGGGCCCTTACATCTGCCGGCCTGAAGACATCGGTTCCCACGGTCCTGAACCAACTCCAGTGGTTCCAGGATGCCTTTATCATTGAACAGGCTTCCCGCTACGATATTATAGGCAAAGAACTGCTGACCACAACGGAAAAATACTACGCCGCTGATCTGGGCCTGCGCAATGCCATCAAATCCAGCGAAAAACTGGATATCAGCAAGCTGTATGAAAACCTGATCTATCTGGAAATGCGCACCCGGGGCTATCAGGTCCGGGTAGGGAAACTCAAGGACCAGGAAATCGATTTTATCTGCCAGAAGGGACGGGAAAAGTTGTATATCCAGGTGGCCTATCTGCTGACTCCCAAAGACATGGACCGGGAATTCGGCAATCTGAAAGCCATCCAGGACAATTATCCCAAATACGTCATCAGCAGCGATCTGGCAGACATGAGCCAGGATGGTATCATCCACAAGAATATCCTGGAATTTTTGTTGGAATAAGGGGCTGCCGCCTCCTATGACTGCCCCAATTGCCGTCTCCCTCCTCACTGCCATCCCACAAAAGTCCCAAATAGGATGGATACGCACAGGACTATAGCCACCAGGCTGTAACAGGGCAGGATGAACCGGTACCACCGCTGCAGGGAAATGGCCGAAAAGTGTTCTTCTATACTTTATGAAAATCTTATTTCTAGGTTTTTATTAGTCTACACTTTACGGTTTTTGGTTTACTCTCTTCGAGGAAACAGATTTGATGGGGCTAAAATAAATTTCGTACTAAAAATATTTGATTTTTGATATTTTTAGTACGAAATTTATTGATTAGCTTGTCTATTTCCCTTGAAAAATATTTTTCATAAACAGAATCCCCGGTGTGGCCACACCGGGGATTCCTGTGCTTCAAGAGCACTGTCAACATTTTGCCTGCTGCCAGTATATCATCTGACCTGGAGAATTACAAGACAAGGGAAATCAGCCGCCTGTACCCCGTAAGGGATGACCCAGGGCTGCATCGCAATCCCGCCCGGTCATCCCGCATACAGGACAACCGATGGAATGGAGGCCGGGATGGGCTCGCCACGGCAAGCCCCTACGCCGTTGGGGTCAAAGGTCCGGGCGAAATCACAATAACAGCATTGTCGAAGACCCCGTTTCTCCGACCGTTGAAACCATGGTCCGACAGCAACGAGGCAGGGGCGTGCCGCAGGCCCGCCCTTCCCGGCCGGCTGCAAAAAAACGCAGCCCGAAAGCTGCGTTCTCAATAAAAGGAACCCGCTGCCCGGGTTCCTTCCTTCCGCTAGTGACTAGTGACCAGAGACCAGTGACAGAACGGCTGCCTGCGGCAGCCGTTCTCTTTACAGGGTCACAAAATCCGCGCTCTGGATCCCGTCCAGGCCGGCGATCATCTGCAGGGTGGCTTTTTCCACCGGGCTGTCCACGGTCATGATCATCATGGCGTTGCCGGTTTTGGGCTTCCGGGCCACCTGCATGTTGGCAATGTTCACATGAGCCGCCCCCAGGAGGGTCCCCATCTGGCCGATCATCCCGGGCTTGTCGTCGTTCTTGGCCAGGATCATGTAGTGTTCCGGCACCAGGTCATAGTGGTAGCCCTGGACTTCCGTAATGTGGGGCTTTTCGTCCGGTGCCACCATGCCGGCGGCGGTGAATACCTTGTTCCCGCTGGAAATCTTCACGGATACCCGGTTCAGCCGGTCTTCCCCGTTCATCTTCCCTTCCACCACGGCCACCCCACGGGTTTCCGCAGCCAGTTCCGCATTGACCATGTTCACCCGTTCCTTCAGGATGGGATCGAACAGGCCCTTCAGGATGCTCCGGGTGATCAGGGTGGTTTCCAGGTTGGCGGCAGGGCCTTCATAAACCACTTCCACCTTATCCACCGGATCCTTTTCCAGCTGGTAGTACAGTTTGCCCAGGCATTCACCCAGCTGCAGGTATCCCAACATCCCTTCCAGTTCCTGAGGATGGAGGGCCGGCAGGTTTACCGCGTTGGGCACCATCTGACCATTGAGCACGTTCACCACTTCCTGGGCAATGGAAATGCCCACCTTGTCCTGGGCTTCCACGGTGTCCGCTCCCAGGTGGGGCGTCAGCACGCACTGGTCCAGACCGATCAGGGGAGAAATGGGTTTGGGTTCGTCCACCAGCACGTCCAGACCGATGCTGGCCACCTGGCCTTCCTGGATGGCTTCCGCCACTGCCTGTTCATTGTACAGGCCGCCCCGGGCGCAATTCACCAGACGGACGCCCTTCTTGCATTTCTTCAGTTCTTCCTTGCCGATCATGTTGATGGTTTCTTCCGTTTTGGGAGTATGGATGGTGATGATATCGGCCTTGGCCAGCAGATCATCCAGGGTTTCGCATTTTTCCACACCCAGCCGTTTGAACCGGGCATCCGGGATGTAGGGATCGTAGGCGATGACCTTCATTTCAAAAGCCTGCATCCGTTTGGTTACCAGGGTACCGATCCGGCCCAGGCCGATGATCCCCAGGGTCTTGTGGTACAGTTCCACTCCCTTCAGGTTCTTCCGGTCCCAGACCCGGCTTTCGATCATCTTCTGGGCCCGTACGGTGTTCCGGCAGGAGGCCAGCATCAGGCCGATGGTGTGTTCGGCAGCGGAAATCACGTTGGCTTCCGGAGTGTTCACTACAATGATTCCCCGTTTGGTGGCACCTTCGATATCGATGTTGTCCACCCCGTTGCCCGCACGGCCCACCACTTTCAGGTTCTTGGCCGCCTTGTAGAATTCTTCGTTGACTTTGGTGACGCTGCGGACGATGATGGCGTCATAGGCCCCTACGATCTTCAGCAGCTCTTCCCGGGGAATGTCGAACTTTACATCCACTTCCAGGTCCGGCTGGGCCTTCAGCATTTCCACGCCCTTGTCCGAAATCCGTTCCACCACGATGACTTTTTTCTTGTCCATGATTGTCTCTCCTTCGCCCCTCACGGGTACCTTGTATAAAATAAAAACTCCCGTGCCTGACCCCCTAAACGGGTATGTCAAGGACGGGAGAACCTCTCACGTGGTGCCACCTTATTTCGCTGCACTGCAGCCTCATTTCCAGGATAACGGCTTGGCCGGATGGGTTGCTGCCCCCATCGTCTCAGGAGTGGATTCCACAGGGTCTTCCGCTGCTTCCCACACCCAGCAGCTCTCTGGAAGAAAAGGCCTTGTGTACTTGGTTCCTTCATGGACAGTTTATTCAGTATATCTATTTAGGTACATCAAGCACTTGCTTACGATTTTACTCATTCTCTACTGTATTGTCAAGTGCTTTCGTAAATTTTTCTGCCCGGTCCAGGTGCTTTTTCAGAATCCGCGTACGGTCCCCCACGGACTCCATGGCGGACTGGGCTTCGGCCAGTTTCTTTTCCGCCCGTTCCACTGCCGTTTCGAAGGCACCCAGGTCGGTGTTGATCTGGGCCACCAGCCGCCACACCTGGCTGGTCTGTTTCTGGACCACCAGGGTACGGAAGCCCATCTGGAGGCTGTTCACCACAGCGGCCAGGGTGGTGGGCCCCACCAGGGTCACCCGGTATTTCCGCTGGAGTTCGCTGATGAGGCCCGGCCGGGACACGGCTTCTGCAAAAAGCCCTTCCAGAGGCAGGTACAGCAGGCCGAAATCCGTGGAATAGGGAGGGGCGATGTATTTGTCCCGGATGTCCCTGGCCTCGCTTTTCAGCCGGATTTCCAGCTGTTTCAGGGCCAGGGTTTCGGCGTCGGCGTCTCCGTCTTCCCGGGCCTGGACCAGCCGCTGGTAGTCTTCCAGAGGGAATTTAGCGTCAATGGGCAGCCATACAGGGGCATCCCCGGTGCGGCCGGGCAGCCGGATGGCAAATTCCACCCGTTCCTGGCTCCGGGGACGGATGGCCACGTTGGTGCCGTACTGTTCCGGAGCCAGCATGTCTCCCAGCAGGTTTCCCAGCTGCATTTCCCCCCAGATCCCCCGGTTCTTCACATTGGTCAGGACCTTCTTCAGATCCCCCACGCCCTGGGCCAGGGACTGCATGGACCCCAGGCCCCGGTTCACCATAGCCAGCCGGTCGCTGACCACGCTCATGGACAGGGTCACCTTCTGGTCCAGGCTGTCCCGGAGCCGGTCCGCCTCCTCCCGGGCCTGCTGGGCCCGGACTTCTTCCTGGGCCCCCAGGGATTTCTGGAGCTGGACCAGCAGCACGATCAAAACAAGGAGGGCGCACAGCACCGCCCCCAGCAAAATGGTTTCCATGACAGTTTCCGCCTTTCGTAAAATTCTTCTTCCATTATAGCAAAAAAGAAGGGCAGCAAACAGGTGTTTTTGCCTTTACCCCCTCCCTTTTCTGCGTTATAATTAAATTAATCACATAACTAATTATTTTAAGTAAAGAGGGGAGCAATCATGCACAGACGGAATTCGGAAGAAACCATGCAGCGGCTGATGGATGCCGGGGCGGAACTGTTCGACAAAAAGGGATACCACAATGTTTCCATCAAGGAGATCGGCCGGCTGGCCGGATGCAACAGTGCCCTGATTTCCTATCATTTCGGCAGCAAACAGGCCCTGTACCAGTCCATTATCGACAGCCAGCTGAAAGTGCTCCACCGGTTGGAAGAATCCATCGAAAAAGAGGAAAAACCGCCTCTCCAGCGGCTGAAGAAATACCTCCACGCCATTTTGCAAAGTCAATTGGATCCCCACCAGCACATGATCATCCTGTACCAGGAACTGCTCACCCCCTCCGGGCTCCTGAACGACGATTCCTGGCAGCGGCTCACCCGGCTGGGAGACTACATCCAGAGCCTGCTGGTAAAAGCGGTGGAGGCTGGCGAGCTCCGGACACCCCAGCAGGACCACGGCTATGAATATGTCACCTTCATCCTGACGGCCATTACGGAAATGCTGTTCCTGATCAAAGACCGGCCCCTGTCCCTGAACCCGGAAGGATGTCCGGCGGAACAGCTGCTGGATAAGCTGATCGGGTTCGTGCTGGAACCGTTGAAGCCGTGAAAAAAATGGTGTGTTGCACAGAACGCGCAACACACCATTTTTTACGCTTCCATCAGATCCGTCATGCTGTGGAGACTGATGGCAATGGTTGAACCATTGTGGAGCAGGGCTGTGGTGGCCGGGGGCAGGATACCCATGACCCCCAGGCCGATCAGGCCTGCATTGAAGGATACCACGAAATCGTAGTTGAAGTTCACCCGCTTCATCAAGAGGGTGCTGATCTGTTTCAGCACCACCAGCTGCCGCAGGTCGTGAGCCGAAATGGTGATGTCCGCGATTTCCCGGGCAATATCCGCCCCTTCGGCAATGGCCACACCGGCATCCGCTTCGGACAGAGCCGGGGAGTCGTTGATCCCGTCTCCCACCATGACCACCCGGTGGCCGCTGGCTTTGGCCTCTTTCACGAACCGGGCCTTGTCTTCCGGCAGCACTTCCGCGTAGAACTTGTCCACGCCGATTTTCGCCGCCACTGCCGCCGCAGTCCGTTCGCTGTCCCCGGTCATCATCACCAGCTGTTTGAAGCCGGCTTTCCGCAGTTCCCGGAGCACCGCCGGCGCTTCCGGCCGGAGCGGATCCTGGATGCAGATAATGGCCACCAGTTTCCCGTCCAGGGCCATGTAAATATGGGAATATTCCTCCGGACGGCTTTCGTACAGGGCTTCTTCCCCTTTGGGGATCACACATTTCTCGTCGTCGAAGATGAAATGGCCGGACCCGATGACGATCCGCTTCCCATCCACCATGGAAGCGATCCCGTGGTCCACGATGTATTCCACCTTGCTGTGCATTTCCTCGTGGGTGAGCCCTTCATCCGCCGCCTGGCGCACAATGGCGTTGGCCACGGAATGGGGAAAATGTTCCTCCAGGCAGGCCGCATACCGGAGCACTGTGGCCCGGTCGTACCCGTTGAAGCAGAGCACATCAGCCACTTTGGGCTTGGCCAGGGTCAGGGTACCGGTTTTGTCGAAGACAATGGTATCTGCCTGGGCCACCGCTTCCAGGAATTTACCCCCTTTGACGGTGATCTTGTGAGTGCTGCATTCCCGCATGGCGGACAGTACCGCCAGAGGCATGGACAGCTTCAGCGCACAGGAGAAGTCCACCATCAGGATGGACATGGCCCGGGTCAGGTTCCGGATCAGCAGATAGGTGAGCAGGGTCCCGCCCAGGCACCAGGGCACCAGACGGTCGGCCAGATGGCTGGCCCGACTTTCCAGGTTGGATTTGAAAGCTTCGGAATCCTGGATCATCTTCACGATCCGGTCGTACCGGTTGCTGCCGGCGCCGCCTTTCACCCGGACGGTGATCTCCCCGTCTTCCACCACGGTGCCGGCGTATACCGTCAGCCCCGGAGTCTTGTGGACAGGCATGGATTCCCCGGTCATGGAGGCCTGGTTCACCATGGCATCGCCCTTGGCCACTTCCCCATCCAGAGGGATGGTGCTGCCCATTTTCACGCTGACCAGATCCCCGGCCTGGACATCGGACAGGGATACTTCCACTTCTGTGCCATCCACCACTTTCCACACCGTGTCGATGTGGAGGGACATATTGTCCGCCAGATCATGGACGGATTTCTTGTAGGTCCATTCCTCCAGCAGTTCCCCGATCCGCAGCAGCAGCATCACGGAACCGGCAGTGCTGATGTCCTTCTGGAGCATGGCCGCCGTAATGGCCGTAGCATCCAGCACCGGTACATCCAGACGGCCGTGGCGCAGGGATTTCAGTCCCAGGCGGATGAAGCCCAGGGTATGGTACCAGCCTCTTGCCATCCGGATCGGCAGGGGCAGGAACCACTTGCAGGCAAAATGCCGGGCCAGGAGGGTCAGCAGCCGGTTCCGGTACTGCCGGTTCAACATCAGGGCTCCGGCTTTTTCCTTGGTGGCTTTCCGCAGTTCCGGATCGTTCATGTTCAGCCGGGCCAGGGCCTGGAGGATCCCTTCCCGGATTTTCCCCAGGTCATCGGGACGGTACAGCACGGCGATCCCGGCAGCGCCGGAATACAGCTTCACCTTCCGGATCCCGGGGACCCGTTCCAGACCGCCCAGGATGGCCGCTCCCTGTTCCAGGCTGAAGGAACGGACCATCCGTCCCTCCTGGGCCAGGCAGCGGACCCGGAGACGGCCGGCTGTTTCATGTTGAATTTGGAATTTCATAAGGCTTCCGCTCCTTTCCCTGAAGAAAAGAGCTTATTTGGCCTAGTCTTCAACAACGGCAGCCGCCGCTTCTTCTTTGGCTTTTTCAGCCGCTTCCGCGTCTTCCAGTTTCTGGTTTTCTTCCTTGGCAGCGGCTACGATGTCATCAGCCTGTGCCTGGAGGGAAGCAGAGCTTTCAGCAGCGCATTTCTGCACCCGCAGGGCCGCAGCAGTGGTCTTGACCAGGGCTTTCTTCACCAGCTTGGATTTGACCACCCGTTCTCCCAGAAGGCCCAGTACAGCGCCTCCAGCAACCAAACCCGTTTTGATCCAATCTTCTCTTTCCATTGTAAAATGGCTCCCTTCTCCGGCTCCATAAATCCTATGGGCCTTCGTAAATTTTCCCCGGAGCATTTCACCTATTAGGAAGCTGTGTAAACATGAGCATGGCAGAGCGCCCGATCTTTGGGAACGTCCTAATCCACGTCCCCAAAGCCGCATTGAAATCAGATCTCAGATACCTTACTCCAGTATCAACCGGGATAATAGAATATTATAGCACAGGTGTAGGGAATCGAGGAACAGGAGATTCCGTCACTTTCTCACCCTCAATTGTTCCACCAGGGCATTCAGCCGGCCGTTCCTGACATCCAGCTGGGTGTCAGATCAAACTTTGTTGGAAGAACAGCAAAATTTACCGTTTTTCATTTGAGCAGAAATAACTTATAGAAGTCATAATAACTATCTGGAAAGGTCTACCACTGAGATCCTGCGATACCCTTTAATCGGTTTCGGCTGCTTATGGGTTGTAAAGGATGTTGTGAAAGATGAGACGGCTATCACTGATATTCCTATAGGCATGACGGACATCTGCTTTAAAACGGATGCTTTCCCCTTCACAAAGGCGAAAGCTTTCATGTTCTATTTCCAGTTCCAACGCCCCAGAGAATACGGTGATAAACTCAATGGTCCCCCGCATATGCATCTCAGACTCCCACTGAGCCCCAGGATCTATATCCATGTAATAGACACTGAAACGCTGGGAGCCATCCCCAGGAAAAATAACATAGTTCCTGACCCCTGCATCACCTATGATGGGATCGATATCCGCTAATTTCACAACTTCATAAGGCAAGTGAGGCCGTGTCACAAGCGTGTTAAAGGGAACCATGAGACCATTGGCAATCTTCCAAAGCGTGGACAGCGACGGATTTCCTTTACCCCGTTCAATTTGAGCCAGCATAGATTTGCTGACGCCACTGATTTTGGAAAGCTCCTCTAGGCTGATACTTTTTTCATTACGGATCCTGCGAATATTTTTGGATACGATCAAGTTGATAGTGTCCAATATAAAAAACCTCCTTGACAATATAATAACACGAAGTGTATTATTATATTAGCATTTGGCATGCCAATATATTGCTACTTGTTCTCTCATCAGGATATCCTATCTGCTGTTTTTTTTCAACCTCCATGCAGCTTCATCGTAAAAGATACCGAGAAAGGATGAGTCTATCGTGACTTTTGATGAATTGATCACTGCGGTTGATAATTTTGCCTGGGGACCTACGTTGGTCATATTTTCCCTGGGCTGCGGCCTTTTATTTTCTATTGCCTTAAAGTTTCCTCAGATACGCCTCTTTAAGGAAATGGTCCGCTGTTCTTTCCGCAATAAAAAGGGAAAGGCCGGGCTGACCCCTTTCCAGGCGTTGTCTATCGCTATTGGGGGAAGGGTTGGAACAGGCAATATAACAGGGACTGCTAGTGCCATTATGTTTGGGGGTCCGGGTGCTGTTTTCTGGATGTGTGCGATGGCCATTGTCTGTTCTGCCTCTGCTTACATTGAATCAGCCTTAGCCCAGATATGGAAACGCCGTGTCAATGGTGAATATGCCGGTGGCCCTTCCTTTTACATGGAAAAAGGCCTTGGCTCTTCCTGGATGGCGGGATTCTATGGTTTTGTCAGTGTCGTTTTTTTGATCATCTTCGCAGGCGTGCAGACAAATGCATTCAGTTCCATTGTAACGACCAGTTATGATGTGTCTCCACTCACAGTCGCAATAGGATATACACTCCTCCTGGTCTTTGTGATATTTGGAGGTTCAAAGGTCATTGCCAGCGTTGCTGACAAAGTAGTACCTTTTATGTCCATTGCGTACGTAGGGGTTGCACTCCTACTTATTTTAATCAATCTTTCTCATGTGCCGTATGTACTTTCATTGATTGTATCATCTGCGTTCAGTACCCATGCAGTTTTTGGCGGAATGGTGGGAACATCTATATCATGGGGTGTCCGCAGAGGTGTGTTTTCGAACGAAGCAGGTCTTGGTACAGGAGCTTGGGTGGCAGGATGTGCCGACGTATCCCATCCTGCACGCGCGGGTTTATCTCAGGTCTTTTCTGTCTTTATTTCTCTCTGTATTTGCTTGGCCACTTCTCTCATGATCCTCGTGACGGAAAGTTATAGTGTCGTATCGAGTGATGGCAGTTATGTCGTGCAGCATATCCAGGGAGGCTACGATGTCTTCGTCACAGAGGCTATCAATTCAACCGTTCAAGGGTTCGGTTCCTTTTTCATAACAGCTGCCATGGGGCTCTTCACTTTTACGACCATCATGGCCTATTCCATGTATCTGTCTCGGATTTACTACTATTTTTTCAGTGATTGCTTAGATAAACCCATTGTAAAAGCCGTCAATATCGCTATCAATGCAGCTACTGTCGCACTTGGATTTGTCGGTCCATTGGTCCATTCTACGTTAATATGGAATATGGCTTCAGCACTTTGCGGCCTGCTCTCTCTCGTAAACCTTGCATGTCTTGCTTTTCTGTATAAACCAGGTATCGCTACCCTTCGCGACTACGAGCGACAGCTTGCGAAAGGCATTGAACCGGTTTTTATTCCGGAAAGATGTGGCATCAAGGGTGCTGAGTATTGGAACCAAATTATAAAAGAAGATTATCCTGAAGAGTTATCTGCCTACCAGAAAGCTTTTGCAAAAAAATCATGAGGAGGAACCAAGTATGAGCAAATTGAATCTTGATGAATTGCATGACAGAAGAGGGACCGATTGTGTAAAGTGGGATTTCATGGATTTCGTCGATCCCCGTGTCCCTAAGGATGCCCAGCCATTATGGCTGTCCGATATGGAATTCCCGGTAGCCAAAGAAATCCAGGAGGCATTGATTAACCGGATCAAACAGGGGTTCTTAGGGCATTCCATGCCTGGCAGCCGCTATTTTGAATCCGTCCAGGGATGGTATAAGAGACGTTTTAACTGGGATATCGAAAGACGCTCTATATTCTACTCTCCTGGTACCCTACCTGCACTTGGATTTGCCATCCGGGCTTTCACAAAAGAAGGTGATGGCATAATCATTCAAGAACCCGTTTTCTATCCCTTCGCTGAATTGATTGAAGGAAATGGCCGCAAAGTTGTTAACAACCAGCTGATCAATGAAAATGAAAACTATAGTATGGATTTCGATGATCTGGCCGATAAAATCAAAGATCCTAGAAATACCATGATGATTCTTTGCTCACCACATAATCCCGTAGGCCGTGTATGGACAGAAGAAGAAATTAAAAATGTGGCTGACCTCTGCCAAAAGTACAATGTCCTTCTTTTCTCTGATGAATTGCACTGTGATGCAACGAGAAAGGATGTGACACATCATCCTACTATGACAGTTACCGATTACCCTAAGGTCATTACAGCTGTAGCTTTAGGGAAAACGTTCAATGTCGGAGGTGTCCCCATTTCCCAAATCATTGTCCGGGATGAAGAACTGAGAAAGATTTGGTATCATGAAACACGGCTGAAACATTATATCAGTTTCGCACCGCCTCTTGATATGGTACTGACAGAAACTGCCTATAGCAAATGTGACGGATGGGTCGATGAAGTCATGGAATACATCGAAGGAAATTTCGATTTTCTGGTCGAATATCTCCAAAAACACTTGCCTCTGGCAAATTATAAGAAACCAGAAGGGACCTTCCTTGCTTGGATTCATTTGGGAGCATACGGCGACCCTGAGCGGCTCTTTGAATTGATGATAAAAAAGCACAAGGTCCTTATTGAAGATGGCCGTGTTTTTGGTCAAGGAGGCAGCGGGTATTTCAGGATGACGGTTGCCTGTCCGCGTTCCTTCCTAAAAGAAGGACTCGATAAAATCGTGGCCGCAGTCAATGATCTGCAAGCTGAAAACAACAAATAGCACACATGGCTATCTAAGGAAATGGAGGGGCTGTTGCATGTGTGAGATTTTCACACATGCAACAGCCCCCCTTCTTTCTTCAGTTTCAAAGTCTTCAATGGAAAATCAAAAAAACATCTCAAATTCCCTGAAATTGAGTACAACAATGTAAGCCGTCCATTTTGGCGGCTTTTTTTGCCACTTTTTAGTTCTTCAAGTGGGTCAGGCCAACTCTTTCAAGGGAAATAGATATCTGCCCTGGGTTCCGTTCTGGATCTTGTGGTGCAATTTGTTGAAGTTGTGCGCTAGGACGCAGATTACAGTCTCTGTAAGCGCGTTCAGATGCCCGGTCCCCAGGAATCGCCGGAACAACTGAGTTTCCTTCACATCTGCAAAGACACCTTCAGCCTGGATCGACCGGTTCATCCTCAGCAGTTTTCTCTCTTCCGACGTTATCCGTTCCTCATCTTCTGCCCGCAGTTCCAGGAGCCGTTTTGAAACCTCAAAATGTTTCTCTCTCTGCTCCAAGGGCTGCTTGGAATTGTTGCCCCTGATGCAATCCTTCTTGTACGGACATCCCGTACAATCGTGGCACGCATACACTGTATTCTCAATCACGTATCCGCTCCGGCTCTTTCTTTTTTTCGTGCCTTCGCATTTTACCTGTTTTCCATTGGCACAGAGATAACTGTCAGTTGCCGCATCATAGGCCATGTTTTCTCTGCGCCAGATTGCGTCTTGGAAAGAATGCTTCTTGGAGATTTCGTAGTTATTCGGCTTAATGAAGGAGATCATTCCATTTTTCAGGAGATACTCGTAATTTTCCTCGCTTTCATACCCCGCATCGGCAACTATCTTACGGTAGTTGCTTCCCAGATGTTCCCGCAGATCTTCCAGGAAGGGAATCAGTGTTTTCACATCGGTGGGCCAGGGGCTCTCTCCCGTCCACACTACATATTCCACATCTACAGCAAACTGGATGTTGTAGCCCGGCTTCAGCTGCCCATTGAGCATGGCGTCTTCCTTCATTCTTATGAAGGTGGCATCATGGTCTGTCTTTGCATAGCTGTTGCGGTCTCCGCAGATATGCAGCGCCGTTTCGTAGTCCTTCAAACGGGAGATGTAACCCTGCAGCCGTTCCACAGCCTTCTGCAGAGGAGTCTTCCTTTTGCCGGTCCCATGGACGAAGACAGTGTTTGACGCTTTCTTCATCTTAAGAAGTTTGCGCAGTAACTTCTTAAGATGCCGCTTATGCAGTTCATCTCCATGACGGATGCAGATCCCGAAGGTCGTTTCAGTTTTAAGGAAGAAGTCCGGAATCTCTTCCAGCATCTGGCGTGGGTCCACTTCATTTCTCTCCAGATGAGAGTAAGTGCTAAACAATTTGCCTAGGTTCATCCTTTCTACACCATCGCGAACCAGCCAGACCGAATTATCTTTAGGAATCGAATATTCAATATCCATAGGCAAATGGAGTTGCAAAACTGTGCCCAATTTTGTATAATCCTTAGGTAAATTTTTTTGTTGCATACTGAAATTTTACACCACTTCCGGCCTCCTAGAGACCGGAAGTCCTTTTTTATTGTAATTTTTTAGACAACAGAAAGGACAGAGCCAGGCGGGGTACCACTGAACGACCCTTGAGCGGAGCGTGAAAAAATTTCCGGTTTCGCTCATCCGCTGGGAGCCTCGTTCAAGCGTCAGCGCGTTGGCGGGAAGCGGATTCGAATGGCGAGGCCGAAAATTTTAGCGACGGGAAGCGGCGTCGGGCAGGGGTGCCCCGCCTGGCGGTGACAGCAACGGAGACAACCGGCGTCAATCGACAGACACCCCCACCACCGGGCAAGCACGGTCCCCCGCCCCCAAGGGGGCGGACTGAAAGACAAAGAAAGAGGCATTGAAAAATGATCCATCATTTTTCAATGCCTCTTTCAGTCCATAATGACAAGACACAGATAAAAGGGCTTTCAAGAGGTCTCATCGACCATTAACGTGCAACAGCCCCTTTCCTTGGGCTGCTGACAATCCCCATTACTTCTTTGCACTCAGCTGTTCCACCAGAGCCGTCAGCTTGTTCAGCCGGTCGTTCATGGCGTCCAGCTGGGCGTGGACTTTCTGGTTGTCCTGACGCAGGGTTTCGTTGTCGCTGCGCAGCTGCTGGACCGTCCGCATAAGGACGATCCGGCTCTGGAACCGGTCTCTCCGTTTGGAATCCAGGGAGAAGGTCACCCCGGCATTCACCATGTTCTCTCCGCCGCCAAAGCTGCCGCCCACATTGAAGCGGACGCTTTCCGTAGGCTGGTAGAAAGCCCCGATGGCCGCCGCATTGGCGCTCCGGTAATGGCCGAAGCCGGCGGCGAAGTTCAGCTTGTCTTCCGGATCGAATTCCAGCGGATGGAGGGCCGCCAGAGCAGAGGCGCCGGCCCCCACCCGGTCCACCCGGCTGTCCAGACGGGTAATGGCATTGTTCACTCCATTGACCACACCCCCCAGCTGGCTTACGTTCACCGCATCAGTGGGTGCCGTGCCGGGAGCCACATCGTGGATCTGCTGGCCGCCCATGCTCACGTTGCTGCTGCTGATTTCCACATTGTGGGTCCCCTCCCCATTGGCAGCGATCCTGATGCCGCTGCTGGTGAGGGTGGTGCCGGCTGCCCCGGTACTGCTGTTGATGGTGAGGCCATCGTTGTTCAAGGTGCTGTTGCCGGTGGTGACGCTGGTAAGGCCCTTCAGTTCGCTGGAGAGCTTGATGTCCAGGCCGTCCCCGTCGGCGTTCTTCACCACACCGATGTTCTTATCGGTGAGTTTGGACGTATCCGCCCCGCCGGACAGTTTCATGGATTTGCCCAGTTTTCGGGAGATTGTTTCTCCGTCATCCCCGGTAAAGTCCCGGGTACCCAGGCTGTCCACAGCTCCCTGGGCCGCTTCACCGGCCAGTTTCTTCACATCGCCGATGTTGGCGGCGTTGTTCCAATTTTCCTGACCTTCTTTCGTGGTGTCATAGACATTTCCAATACCGCTGGCAACATCTCTAATCTGCTTATTCCCAGCATTAATGCCGTCTTTACTGATGGTCACACCGCCGGCCGTGATGGAGCCTTCATCTCCCAGATTCACCTGATTTTTCAGCTTGATATTGATGGACTTGCCATCGTCGGAGACAGAGGTGGTAATATTGCTGTCCCCATGAACACCAATGGTCCCGCCCAGATTCTGTTTAGCATCGGACGTACCACTGGCATTGGCATTATCCGCCGTGAGTCCGAAGCCGCCGCCCTTTGCAGAATCGGTAAGGCTTCCCTTCATCAGGACCAGCTGTTCTTCGGTGGCTGCCCTGCCTTTGGTGGCAAAATCAGAAGAGGTAATGGTGGTATTGGTCAGCCCGGTGATGCTTTCGATGCCGGTAAGATTTTTGGCCAGCTTGATTTCCAGGCCATCCCCGGCAGTATTCTTCACTACCCCTATATTCCCATCGGACAGTTTCGTAATATCAGCGCCGCCGGACAACTTCAGCGTGTTGTTCAGCGACCGGCTTACTGTGTTCTCAGCGACATCCCCTGCAAAAATCATCCCATCCTCCAGGGTAGCCACATCGTGATCTTTGTTGCCCTGGTCCGTGTAGGTAAGCCGAGTCTGGTCCTCCTGGGCCAGGTTCTTGGCAACGGTATGGACGGATACCGCAGCTTGGGTTCCAGCCGTCCCCGTCAGATCCAGATAGCCTGCGCCGTCAGTCTGGCGGAGAGCAGCGGCCTTTTTGCCATTGTCGCTCAGGGTGATCCCGGTATCGCCGGTAATATTTACTTCTTTGGCAGACTTGCCTTTAAACTGCATACTGCCGTCCGTGCCTTCGATGGTTTTACCATCCCCATGGACACCCACGTCCAGATGATCCTGGAGTTCTACGGAAACGTAATCATTTCCATCGTGGTCTTTCTTCACCTTGGTCAGGATATTGGCCTTGCTCCGATCCCAGAAATCCCCGGAGCCATCGTTTTTCTCGTTGGTTACAGGGGCATCCCCAAAAATCCGGATGGCACTGCCCAGATTCTGTTCAATGGTGGCATCCACGGCTTCCCCTCTGCCACCGGCCGTAATGGCAAATATCCCATTGCCCAGGACTTTGGTAATGGAATCATTGACCTTTTTCAGCTGGTCTTCCGTAGCCGCCCGGCCGGAAACATAATCCTTCCCATCCCAGTCTGTGTTCTCAAGCCCGGCAACAAAGTTTCCTGTTTCTGTAACCTTGCCGTCACTGACGACACTCTGATTCCCCATAACAACCGTGCCGGCCGTCACCGTATTAAGGCCGGTGATATCCTTGGCCAGCTGCAGGGAGAGAGTGGTATTGCCATCTTTATCCTGGCTGGCAACGACGCCGATGTTGTTGTTCTTCGTGGGGTCCGTGGTATTGTCCACCAGCTTGTCCTTCGCGACGCCGCCCTTGATGGTCACCTTCTTGTCCAGGGTGGTATTGAGGGCTTCCCCATTGTCCCCGGCCAGCTGCAGCCCGTCTTCCAGGGTAGCCACGGTGTGGTCATTTCCATTACCGCCCTTATAGGTAATCCGGGACATGGCCGTCTTCATGGCTTCTTTGTCCTGATTTCCCCGATAGGTGACACCGATGGATACCGGGCTCATCCCATTATCCTTGTTGGTCCCATTGAGGATCAGCTTCCCTGCTTCCCCTGTTCCCGTTCCGGTGGATGCTTTCCCCAACGTCAGGGTATGGGCATTGAGGTCACGATCCAGCTGGACCGTCAGCGTATTGGCATTCTTATCCGCCTTGACCTGCACATTGGCGCCGCCGTCGTAGTCACGGCCATCCGCGCCGGTTCCCTGGATGGTCAGGGTGTCGCCCAGATTTCTATGGACAGTGGTGGTAGCGTCATTGCCCTTGAAGTTCAGGCCCTTGTCCGTCAGTTCTGTTTTCACACCATTGCTGACGGTCTGCAAATCGCCGATAGTGGCCCCATTTTGCAGCATAGGGCTGCCTGCCGTAATGGTGGAGATATCCACCGGCTTATTCTGTGCCGTATCATAGAGTCCGCTCTGTACATTGGTAATCTGCTTACCGCCATTGGACAGTCCATCGGTGGTCAGTTTCACTTGGCCATTTGTGCTGCCGTTCTGGGGCGTAATGGCAATGCCCTTGCCGTCAATTACGGTCATAGCACCAGTCGTCGCATCCTTGAAAGTAGCACTGGTCATGTCTTTCAGTTCCTTACTCAAACCAATGGTGATGGCTTTGCCAGTGGTATCCGCTGTGGTGGTCAAATTGTCGTCTGCCGCCTTCAGCTGGATGGAACCGCCCAGATCCTGCTTCACCACCTTGCCTGCATTGTCGCTGAGGCCGAAGCCACCGCCGGTTTCCTTCCCGTCCACAATGGACTTGGCCACCTGCTGGAGCTGGTCTTCCGTAGCCGCCCGACCGCTGACGATGCCATCTTTCGACCATTTGGTGTTGGTCAGGCCCGTAATGTAATCCCCAGCAGCATCATTGGGGCTGGTGCCATTGTTGGCGATGGTCTGAGAACCAATCTTGATTCCCGCCTTGCCCGTTTCAGTAGGCGCAAAGCTGATGGTCCCCATATTGGTAAGATCCTTGTTCAGCTTGATTGCCAATCCATCATCGCCATTCTTCACCACGCCGATGTTGCCATCCGTCAAATTACCAGTAACAGCACCGCCGGTGATATTCAGGGTACTGTTGAGGGTTGTGCTGACGGCCTTGGTCGTATCCGTCTTGGCATCATCTCCGGCAAATTTCAGGCCGTCTTCCAGGGTTGCAATGGTATGATAGGTGCCTTTGGCGGTATCCACATCATATTTCAACCGAGGTGAGCTGTCTGCAGAATTCAGGAAACTGGCACCGCCATAATCCTGATAAAGAGCAGAATACCGGCCGCCATTGTTCCCCATATGGAGGGACCCATCACTGCCATCCATTTCAATATAAGCTCCGCCGGTACCGGTCACTCTGACCGTACCGTTGACCGTACTGGACCCGGCCGTCAGGCTGTGAGCCGTCAGGTCATCGTCCAACTTCACCGTGATGGTGCCGTTGTCCATGGTAGTAGTAATATTGTCTGTATTGTAGGTGTGCTTATCCTTTGCCGCACCGCCCAATACACTGATTTTATCCCCCAGCTGAGCATTGTAGGCAGCACTTCCGTCCTCCTTTTCTGCCCCATTGGCTTCGAAGTTCAATCCCTTCTGCAAAGCCGCATTGCTGGCAATACCAGAAATCACCACATCCGTAGGAGTGCTTCTCGCTGCGTTATTTTTCACCTTCAGCGTTACCGTGCCATCGCTGCCTACCGTGTATTCACCACTGTCAGCAGCCACCAGATGGCTGTCCTGATTCAGCACATTGGTCATATCAATGCCCGGAATGGCATCACCGCCATTTTTCGTCAGCTTCAGGGTCTTCCCATCGGTGCTGACACTGCCGCCGGTCACATAGTAATCGTGGAGCCCAGTGAGTTGCCCAGTGGTCTTGTCATTTTTCCTGACTAAAGTCCCTGTGCCTTCCCCATTATTGCCATAAGAAACGGAGCCACTTTCTACATAAATATCCGAAGCACTGGCTTCCCCTTTGATGGTTTTCGCTACTTCATTCAGCTGATCTTCCGTAGCTGCCCGGCCGGACATAAAATGGTCCGTCACCCATGCTGTATTTTTGAGTCCTGTAATACTGGTAATGTTTGACGTGGCACTGCCGTTGGCACCGCCGCCGGGCTGGCTGCCGATGTAAATACCATCGGTTCCATCCGTACTTCCCACACGGACCGTAGTGAAGTTTACATTGGGTTGGGTAGCAATGGTAATGGTTTTGCTGCTGTCAGTTGGTGTAAGAGCAATATTGTCTCCCGCTGCAAAAGTGAGGGTATTATTGGCAGGAGTAACCGCCAGGGTCTGGTCTCCCACTTTGGCATTCCAGCCGGCATTCACTGTATCAGACACACTCTTCAGCTGATCTTCCGTAGCCGCACGACCACTCACAGCTGTACCATCCCAAGTGGTATTGGTCAGGCCGGTCAGATAGGTATTGGCACCATCATTGCCAAGGGTTGCCCCGCCAATGGTGGCTTTTCCAGTATTGCCATTTAAAGTAACTTGATTCCCCACCGTTACGGTTCCGGCGGTACCGTCCAAGGCGATTTTCTTGTCGTCATCGCTGCCCAGGGTCACGCTGTCCTTGAGAGATACTTTGTAGTCCACCGTCCCATCTGTGGTATTCGGTGTTCCTACAACATTTGTATTCTTGTCATCTCCGCTGACGGTTACGGTCTTGGCGGCAATTTTCTTCACATCGCCGATGTTGGCGGCATTGGTTTCTATTCCATAAACAGGGCTACCGGAGTCATCATCCCCGGACTTGCCGCTGGCTACATCGGAAATCTGCTTACTGCCACCGCTGATGCCGCTGGTGGTGACACTGGGGCCGCCATTATTAATGGTCAGGCCTGTACCGTCCAAGGTGGAAGAACCGGTGGTCAGGGTGCCGTCGGAACCATCGATGGTGATGGCTTTATCGCCTGTTCCCACAGTTACCTTATCCGCCGTGAGCTGGGTGTCCATCTTCACGGTGATGATGCCGTTATCATCAATTTCCGTGGTCAGGTTGTCCGTCTTGTAGGTATGGCCGAGCTGGGCATCGTTGGCGCGGATGGCCACGGTATCGCCCAAAGCCCTGTTGACCGTCTTGTAGGTGCCATCTACCTTGTTGCTGGCCGAGAAATTCAGGCCTTGGGCGATGGCTTCCGTATTGGTGGTAATCTGGGTCTTGTTGCTGTCCACCACATCGGACACGCTCTTCAGCTGGTCTTCCGTAGCAGCACGGCCGGTGACAGGCTGTGTCTGCCCTACGGTCCAGGCGGTATTGTCGAGACCGGTGACGTACTTCCCGCTCTTGGTGGTATCATTGCCGTCGGACTGGGTACCCATCTTGACGCCGCCGGCTGTCACGGTATCCAGACCTGTGATGTTCTTGGCCAGCTTCAGGGAAAGAGTGGAGCCATTGGCGGTGACGCCGATATTATTGCCGTCTGCCAGATTTGTGGCACCGCCGGACACCGTAAGGGTTTTGTCCAAGGCTACACTGCCCGTTCCCGTGTCACCGGCCAGTTTCAGCCCATCACCGAGAGTAGCGACCGTATGGGGCGTACCATCCCCATCGGTGTAGCTGAGGCGGCCGGTGCCATTGGTGCCGGAGAGTTCCGGTGAAGCAATATAGCCCGCCGTAATCGAAGTAGCCTTGTTGGTACTGCTGCTGTTGGCCCCTACGATCTCGAGGGAGCCGGCCTGTCCGCCGCCGGAGGTGCTGTTTTCCGTACCGGCGGTGACAGAATCAAAGGTGGGGTTCTTGTCCAGAGCGATGGAAAGGCGTTTATTGTCCGTATCCGTCAGCACCTTGATGTTCTGGGTGGAGTATTCCGTATCTTCCTTACGGCCGCTGCCCTGGATCTGGAGAGTCCCCCCCTGGTCCACATGGACAGAAGTGGCAGTATCATTGCCCTGGAAGTTCATGCCCTTGGTTTCCACAGCCTTCAGCTGGGCCACGTTGACCGCATCGGAATCCGCAGACCCGGCAGCCAAATTGGTGATCTGGCGGCTGATGGTCTTACCTTCTGCATCTGTCCCCCCCCAGGGAAACACCCCCGGAAGTGGACACCCAAGTGGCTGCCTTAGCTGCATTGGCAGGATCCGTCATATCCGGAGCCAAATAGCCGGTAGATCCTTTTTCCCGATTGGCCACAGAGTGTGCGCCTAAAGCTACGCCACCATCTGCCGTGGCATTGGCACTGGTACCAAAAGCGGAAGATTCGACAGCATTTGCCCCAGCCGAATAGCCGTAAGCAGCAGAACCGGTTTCCACCGCTTCTGCACCATAACCCACGGCCACAGCGGCTCCATGGTCGGTGGACTCTGCATCATCATTTTTCGTACCGGCCTGGGCTCCAAGGCCCATAGCAACCGAAAAATTTCCGCTGGCGTTGGTACTGTTGCCCACAGCCACCGACTGGGTACCAGCAGCCTCATTGCCATAGCCGATGGCCAAGGAATTGATACCTGAAGCAGCGCTGTTCACACCCATGGACAAAGACAAATCGCCGGATGCTGTAGTTCCCACGCCAAAGGCCATGGAAGCCGAACCCCTTGCTCCATCATTGTAGTAATTGGCCAAGCTGTTTTCCGCAACTGGCGTTGTCAAATTGCCATTATTATCTTTATAAGCCGTCTTGATGCTCAGGAAATGGCGCCCCGCCTGTTCCAGCTGGTCTTCCGTGGCAGCCCGGCCGGTCACATAGTTTCCGGGCGTCCAGGTGCGGTTGGAAAGGCCCGTCACAAACAGCCCTTCTGCATTGGCTCTGGCAGATTCCAGCCTCAGAGTACCATTTTCAGTAACGGGCTTCATATAGTCATAGGTAAAGCTCTGATAGCCAGCGTTGAGGGTCTGGCTGGTCCCGTCACCGCCCGTATGGGCAACCGTGACCCCATTGGTTTTTACTGTAGTATTCCCTACGGTCAGAGACCCGGCGCTGGTGAGACCCACGTTCTGGGCCAGCTGGACCTTCAGGGTGCCGTCAGAAGCGTTGACCCCGATGTTGCCATCGGTGAGTTTGGTGCTGTCCGCTCCCCCCAGGATATCCAGTTCTTCGCTGAGATTCCTGGTGAGGGTGGTGGTGGCATGGTTGTCTCCGCCGAATTTCAGGGCTGTTGCATAGTCCTTACCGTTGATGGAGAGGCTCTGCAATTCGCTGGACCCGGTGGCAGCCGTATTGGCCACCACTTTGGAGCCGGTGGTGAAAGTCTGGGACACCTTGGCTCCATTGGTGGTGTTGGACAGGGTCACGGAGGTATCCTGGCCATTGGTGCCGCCCCCGCCGGTCACGGTAATGGCCCCGTCCACTGCCTCAGCGGTTCCGTTTCCGTTCCGCATGGCGGTAATGGTAGCCGTGGGCGCAGTAGTCGTGCCCCCTTTGGTCATATCCACCGACTTGATGTCATTGTGATACAGGGCCACGTCATTGCTTTTCAGCACATCTAAATCTTTGTTGTAATCCGATACCCGGTAAGTGTCCATAGTGGCACTGGGATCCGTCACAGGAGCCGCCCAATAGCTGTAATATTTTCCATCTTTCATGGCGGTCATGAGGATTTCGTTGTTAGCCCCATAGACAGTTCCTTCATAGACTTTGGACCCATCATAGCTGGTAAAGACGCCGATTTTACCACCGATGACATACAGGTGAGAAGTATCCACAGCTGTACCTTTATAGGTATACTGGTTCAGGGTCCCGTTCCATACCAGATCCGTGCCCACGGACACGAATCCCCGGGGATTGCCATTGGTCCCTGCAGAAGGGTTGTACATATCTGCATAGCCGTCTTTGTAATAGGTACGGTTGTTGGTGTTGGCCTGGGTATGGCCTTCCCAGGAAGGATCGTAGATGATGTAATCCCAGTTCCCGGGCACCTGGGTGCCTCCGGCCTGGCTCAGCCCTTCAAAAGCACTGGCGGTGACCTGGTTCAGGGATTCCCCAACATTGGTGGAAACGCCGGTGGAAGAAACGGCCGAAGTTGTGCTGGACAGGATATCCGCCGGCTGCCCCCCACTGCCGGTAAAAGCCACATCGAATTTTTTGTCCGACCGGGACAGGGCCGTATATTTTTCGTTCGTCCCTTCCTTCAGGGTATAGCCGTCCCGGACCCAGTACTTGGTCCTGCCGTCAGCCAGGGTCACTTTGTGATAGGTGGCCCCGTTGAAAGTGTTGGTATCCTGACCGTTGTCATTGCCTTTTACAGTACCGGAATCCACGGTCACCAGAAACGCCACATACTGGTTCTGGGTGGTGGCTGCCACCGTAGCTTCCCCGGCTGCTTCCGCCGGGAACACATGGCCTCCCAGGGTCAGCAGGCTCACACACAGGGCTCCTGCCGCCAGGTGGGCCGCCGGACCCAGATGGCAGTTCTTTTCCTTTCCAGCCCGTTTGGCCAGCTCGGACACCACCACATAGCAGTGCCGGACCCGGCTCCAGATGACTTTGTAGATTTTGTTCATGACCGTATCCTCCCTGAAAGATTCCTCTTTCTGCTGTAAAAAAGTTTACTCTTTTACTGTACTTTTAAATTATAGAAAACATAACATCGTTCTATACATATTATATTTCCATTATATGTGGCTGTAAGATACTTGTCAATATTGGTTATTTATTCGGTTTTTCTTTGTATTTGGTGTCATTTTACATGAGGCTGGAGGGGGACAGGGGGGATAAGTGGCTAAGTGGTTAGGTGGTTAGGTGCCTTGGGGTTCATCGTTGGTCGTTGTGGAGACCGGCTCCGCCGGCTTGAAATGGAAACGCAGCCGACGCTGCTAGCCCACCACCCTTGCGCAAGCGCAACGGTCCCCCGCCCTTGAAAAGGGCGGATATACGCTGGGGCTGACGCCCTCGCTTCTGGCCCCAGGGCGAAGCCTGCGTGCCATTTATCCGTCCCTTTGCAAGGGCGGGGGGACAGGGCTTCCAGCACGTAGATGCTCCCGATCAATTTATCCGCCCTTTGCAAGGGCGGGGGACCAGCCGCCAGGCTGGTGGTGGGTTAGCAGCCCATGGCTGCGTTTCCCTTCAACAGCATCTGCCTCCGGCAGATGGGTTCCTTTCCCATAGGATGCCAAACCCTGAAAAAATTAAAAAGGGGGTGTGAAAAAATTCACACCCCCGGTTACTGTTCTCTTGTTACTTGTCACTGGTCGAGTGACAAAAATCCGGCTGCTCCAGTTTTTTCTGGCGGCAGCCGGATTTTTTTCAAATATTGAAATCCTGCTTGATTTCCTCAAACATGTCTTCCGGTCTCTTGGTGGCCGTTCCCTGGGCCGGAGTAGGATCCACCGGTACCTGGTGGATGGCTGCCCGGCGGCAGTCGGCGGACACTTCAAAGGGAATCCGGTTTTCCCGGACCGTTCTTCTGGCAAAAATGGTGAAAGCAGTGGTCATGTTCATGCCCACGTTGCTGCAAAATTCCTCAAACTCTTTTTTCAGATCCGCATCCATACGGATATTTACATTAACGGATGCCATAATCCATCAACCCCTCTGTACTTGATGTTTTGCATTATACAGCCGTTGCAATGGAATGTCAACAAGGAAGTGTTGCCAGATGCAGCACTTCCTGTCACTAGCCGGCAGTCACTAGTCTCCAGCCGAAGGAAGAAACCCGCGGCAGCGGGTTTCTGGAAAGGAAACGCAGCCAGAGGCTGCTAACCCACCACCATCCTTACGGATGGTCCCCCGCCCTTGAAAAGGGCGGATATACGCTCGGGCCAGCGCCGACCGTAAGTACGGCAGCCAGTGTGTAGGCTTAAAAAGGGCGGATATAAAAAGGGGGGAGAGAGCCAGGCGCACGAGATGGGTCCAGATGCGCGAAAGCGGGGAGTTTCAAATGCGGCATAGTACTAAAAGGTACATGCCGCTTTCGAAAATCCCCGCTGACAAAGCAGATGGGCCCATATCGTGCGCCTGGGTTATGCGTTAGCCCCTAGTACGCCGCCACCGTCCCATCCGTCCTCCCCTCCGTGGCCCCCACCAGGGTGCCGTCTTCCCGGCGCCAGATGATCTGGCCCCGGCCGAAGGTGGAGCGGTCCTGTTTCACGACGATTTCGTGGCCCCGGGCCCGGAGGCCTTCTATAATGGCCGGATCCACCTGAGCTTCCACTTCCACTTTTTTCCCTTCGATCCACTGCCACCGGGGTGCATCCAGGGCGGCCTGGGGATTCATATGGAAATCCAGGGTGTTCAGGATGACCTGGAGATGGCCCTGGGGCTGCATGAAGCCTCCCATGACCCCGAAGGGGCCCACGGCCTTTCCGTCTTTGGTAAGGAAGCCGGGGATGATGGTATGGTAGGGTTTCTTCCCGGGAGCCAGGCAGTTGTCCATGGCCGGATCCAGACTGAAATTGTTCCCCCGGTCGTTGAGTGCGATGCCGGTGCCGGGGATCACCATGCCGGAACCGAAGCCCCGGAAGTTGCTCTGGATGAAGGATACCATGTTCCCTTCTCCGTCAGCGGTGCACAGATACACGGTGCCTCCGCTGAAGGGTTTCCCCCACCGGGGTTCCAGAGCCCGGTCCCCGATCAGGCTCCGGCGCTGATCCGCATAGTCCTGGCTCAGCAGGTCTTCCACCCGGGCGTGCATGAACCGGGGATCCGCCACATAGTGCCGGGCATCGGAAAAGGCCAGTTTCATGGCTTCGATCTGTTTGTGGTAGCTGTCCAGGGTTTCCCGTTCCTCCAGATGGAAGCCCTTCATGATGTTCAGGGCCATCAGGGCGGTGATCCCGTGGCCGTTGGGAGGAATCTCCCACACATCATAGCCCCGGTAGTCGGTGCGGATGGGATCCACCCACTGGGCCCGGTAGCCGGCCAGGTCTTCTTTCCGGAGATAGCCTCCGGTGGCCCGGCTGAACTGGTCGATTTTGTCTGCCAGTTCACCCCGGTAGAAGGCTTCGCCGCCGGTTTGGGCCAGCCGTTCCAGGGTCCGGGCATGATCCGGGAAGGCAACGGTTTCCCCTACTTCCGGGGCGGATCCTGTGGGCAGGAAGGTGGAGAAAAAGCCGGCAAAGGCCGGGTCGTCCCTAAAGGGAGCGAAGGTGGTTTCGGCGGCTTTCCACAGTTTTCCCGCAATGGGGGAAACCGGGAACCCGTCCCGGGCGTATTCGATAGCCGGTTCAAAGAGTTTGGCAAAGGGCAGCCGGCCGAACCGCCGGTGGAGTTCTGCCCAGGCAGACACAGCCCCGGGGACGGTAACCGGAATCCAGCCCCGCTGGGGCATTTCGGAATGGCCGGCGGCCAGGACCTTTTCCCGGGTCAGGAGCGCCGGAGCCGGGCCGCTGCCGTTGAGACCGTAAAGACGGTCTTTGATCCACACCAGGGCAAAGGCATCGCTGCCCAGGCCGTTGCAGTCAGGTTCCACCACCGTAAGGCAGATGGCAGTGGCCAGGGCAGCGTCCACCGCGTTACCCCCCTGGAGCAGCATCCGCAGCCCTGCCTGGGCCGCTAAAGGCTGACCGGTACAAACCATCCCCCGCCGGGCCATGATCACCCGGCGGCGGGAAGGATAAGGATAGGAAGAAAGATTGTAATCCATGGGAATACCTCCTTGTAAAGAAGACAGTGTACACCAGTCCGTAGGGGCCGCACGTCGGGCGGCCTGCTGTGGATTCGTCGTTTGTCGTTAAGGAAGAAAACCGCCCCGCGGTTTTCTGGAAAGTGAAACGCAGCCAAAGGCTGCTAACCCACCACCATCCTTACGGATGGTCCCCCGCCCTTGAAAAGGGCGGATATAAAAGGGAGAGAGGGCCAGGCGCACGAGATGGGTCCAGATGCGCGAAAGCGCGGAATTTGGTTCGTAGCATAACCTTCGGTTTCCCGCCAGGCGCGGAAGATGTGCCCAGATACGCGAAAGCAGCGGATTTTGGCTGAGGCATAGTACAAGGACGTACATGCCCCAGTCAAAATCCGCTGCTGACAAAGTAGATGGGTGCATATTCCGCGCCTGGTTATGCGTTAGCCCAGCAAAAATCCCATATACATCGGCATCTCCACCACCTGCCCTTTCCGGGACACGTTGTCGGTGGTCAGCTGGATGGCCTGTTCCACCTGGTATTTTTCCGGCTGCTGGAGGAGGGTCTTGAGGCTTTTGGTGTTGCCGGTGGAGGGAGTGGCCTTCACCAGGGTGCTCTTGCCCTGGCAGCGGATGACGAAATCCACTTCCAGGCCGGAGTTCTTGTGGTAGTAGTAGAGTTTCCGGCCGCCCTTGCTGAGAAGATCGGCAGCCAGGCTTTCGTAGACGGCGCCCTGGCAGCCGGAAAGATCTCCCTGGAGGAGCTTCAGCCGGTCGTCCCCGGTAAGCATGGCGGCATAGAGGCCCACATCCTTCATGTAGACCTTGAAAATGGAATCGATGGCGTGGCGTTCCAGGGGCAGCCCCGGTTCCGTCAGGTTGTAGCACCGGCTGACGATGCCCGCCTCTTCCAGCCAGGAAAGAGCCCCTTCGAACTGGGAGGCCTTGGAGCCTTTTTTCAGCTGGGCATACTGATATTTCTTGTTTTCCTTGTTCAGCTGGAGGGGCACCGCGTCCAGTACGGTCTTCAGCTTGGCCCGGGCCCGTTTGTTCACGTCCACGAACAGGTTCTCCTCATAATCCCGGAGGATGGCCTGCTGCTGTTCCAGCACTGCGTTCATGTCATGGGTCTGGACATAGGTTTCCACCACGGCAGGGTAGCCGCCTACCAGGGCATACTGGCGGAGCAGTTCGTTGAGCCGCAGGTGGAGGGCTTCCGGCACGGGGGTTTCCTTGTCCAGGCTCTGGTGGAGCATGTCCAGCACCGGAGTGGTGATCCCGTTGGCCCAGAGGAATTCCTCAAAGTCCAGGGGCACCATGTTCACCACGGTTTCGCAGCCCACCGCAATGGGAGCGGGCTCTTTGCCGTAGCCTTTCACCCCCAGCAGGGACCCGGCAGCAATCACGTCATACCGGCCGTCCATTTTAAAGGCCTTCAGGGCGGTACGGGCTTCAGGACATTCCTGGATCTCGTCCAGCACCAGGACGGTTTTATAGGGTTCAAACACCGCTTCGGGACCGGCCAGGGCGGTGATCAGCATCACCAGGTAGTTCACATCCATGGAGTCCCGGAAAATAGCCGCATAGTCGGGCTTTTCCTGGAAGTTCAGATACACCACATGGGCGTATTCCTTTTTGGCGAAATCCAGGATGGAAGTGGTTTTCCCACAGTGGCGGCAGCCCTTGACCACCAGGGGATTGTGCTGCGGAACCTGTTTCCAGGTCTGCAGGAATTTTTCGATCTTGCGCTGAAGCATAAGGATTCCTCTTTCTTTCCCTCAAATACAGAATGGCAATAGAAGCTCCTTACACTTTACAGGAAACGGGTCCATTTTTCAAGGAACTTTTCGGATTTTTTCCGTTTTATTTTCCAGCAGCTTTCCGAAAGACTTTTTCCACCAGTTTCAGGGTCACCTGGCAGGATTTTTCCAGGGAAGGCAGGGGCAGGAATTCGTACCGGGAGTGGAAATTCAGGGCCCCGGTGAAATAATTGGGGGTGAAGATCCCCCGGGTGGACAAATAGGAGCCGTCGGTGCCTCCCCGCATGGCAATGGTTTTGGGAGTAATGGCCAGTTCGTCCAGGGCTTCGTAGAGGAAGTCCACTGCCTGCCGGTTGTCCGGAGTCATGGCGTCAGCAATGTTCCCGTAGATGTCTTCCAGGGTGCAGCGGACCTGGGCCCGGGGTTCCTGGTGCTTCAGCCGTTCCACATTGGCCAGGATAGTCTGTTTCCGGGCCTCGTAACGGGCTTTGTCATGATCCCGGATGGCCAGCTGGACCGTAGCGTGGGTGGCGTTGGACTGGATGCTCTTGATCCAGATGTAGCCTTCCTTCCCTTCGGTGCATTCCGGAGTTTCCTTCCGGTCGAAGAAGTTGGCGAAATCCACCGCCAGCAGGGTGGGGTTCACCAGGTTCCCCTTGGCGTTCATGGGATGGGCGCTGACCCCCTGGATGTCCACCTGGGCGGAACCGGCATTGAAGGTTTCGTACACCACTTCTCCCAGGGCGCAGCAGTCGATGGTGTAGGCAAAATCCACCGGGAACCGGCTGATGTCCAGGGCTTTGGACCCTTTCAGCCCCACTTCCTCGTCCGGGACGAAGGCCACGTAAATGTCCCCGTGGTGGATCTCCGGATGGTCCGTAAAATACTGGAGCATGGTCATTACATTGGCCACCGCGGCCTTGTTGTCCGCCCCCAGGACGCTGGTGCCGTCGGTGAACACAATGTCCTGTCCCACATAATCCGCCAGCTCCGGGTGTTCGGCGGCCTTCATGAGGATGCCTTTTTCAGCGTTGAGGACCAGGTCTCCCCCTGGGTAATTCCGGACCACCTGGGGATGGACCTCCGGGCTCAGGTTCACATCCACCGTATCCAGATGGCAGCAGAAGCCGATTTTGGGCACAGAACCGGTGAAGCCTTCCGGCAGGTTGGCTGGCAGGTATCCGGTAAGGACGCACCGGTCGCTGAGATGCAGGTCCTCCAGATCCATGATTTCCAGTTCCGCTTCCAGCTGCCGGGCCATATGCCACTGGTCCTGGGTACTGGGGACGGAGGAAATTCCGGCCCGGCTCTGGGAAGGGATGTTCACATACCGGAGAAAACGGTCAAGCAGTTGTTGGGTCAGTTGAGACATGGGCAATTCCTCCTTGGGTGTTTTGGGGATATTATAGCATAGGATGCGGCTGCCAGGGCAGCCGCATCAGTCTCTAGTCTCTAGCCAAAGGAGGAAAACCGCACCGCGGTTTTCTAAAAAGAGAAACGCAGCCTATGGCTGCTAACCCACCACCATCCTTGCGGATGGTCCCCCGCCCTTGAAAAGGGCGGATATACGCTCGGGCCAGCGCCGATGCCCCCACTACCATGCTTCGCATGGTCCCCAGCTGCGGCATAAGCGACCGCCAACGCCGCTGAAGCGTCGGGCGCCTGCTTACGCCCCTCCCAGGGCGGACTTTTGTTGGTGCAATCCAATCCCCGGCTCCCGCCAGGGGCGGAAGATGTGCCCAGATACGCGAAAGCAGCGGATTTTGGCTGGGGCATAGTACAAGAACGTACATGCCACAGTCAAAATCCGCTGCTGACAAAGTAGATGGGTGCATATTCCGCCCCTGGGTTATGCGTTAGCCTTCACCAGAGAGAGTCCAATCCTCCCCCTCTCCTCCTCTACGCTGATCACCTTCACCTGGACCGTTTCTCCTACACTGACCACATCCAGAGGGTGTTTGATCTTTTTCTGGCTCAGGTGGGAAATGTGGATCAGGCCGGCGGTTTTGATGCCGATGTCCACGAAGGCGCCAAAGTCGGTGACGTTCCGGATGGTGCCCCGGAGGATGGTGCCCACTTTGATGTCGGAAAGCTTCACGATGTTCTGCCGGGTAAGAGGTGCGGGCAGGTCCGCCCGGGGATCCCGGCCGGGAGCCACCAGGGCATCCAGGATGTCATGGACCGTGGGTTCCCCGGCTTCCAGTTCCCGGGCCAGCCGGGCTTCATCCACCTGTTTCCGCCGGGTGGCCAGCCGGGCCAGTTTTTCCCTGTCCTTCAGGTCTTCCAGGCCGAAGCCCAGTTTTTCCAGGATTTTCTTGGCCAGATCATAGGATTCCGGATGGACCGGGGTATCGTCCAGAGGAGATTTCCCGTTGTGGATCCGAAGGAACCCGGCACACTGGGTAAAGGCTGCAGGCCCCAGCCGGGGCACCTTCAGCAGCTGCCGCCGTCCGGTGAACCGGCCGTTGGCGTTCCGCCAGGCCACTATGTTCCCGGCGGTGGCGGCGGTGATCCCGGCCACATGGCGGAGCAGGGCGGGGAACGCAGTGTTCAGGTCCACTCCCACATGGTTCACCACCCGTTCCACCACCCCGTCCAGGGTACCGGTGAGCGCCTTCTGGTCCACATCATGCTGGTACTGGCCCACCCCTATGGCCTGGGGATCGATCTTCACCAGTTCCGCCAGAGGGTCCTGGACCCGCCGGGCCAGGGATACGGCGCCCCGGATGGTCACATCGTATTCCGGCAGCTCTTCCTGGGCCAGTTTGGAAGCGGAATAGACAGAAGCTCCCGCTTCATTGGTAATGAGATAATGGACGTCCAGATGGTGGGCCTGGATCAGGCTGGCGGCAAACTGTTCTGTTTCATAGGAGGCGGTGCCGTTGCCAATGGACAGGAGGGTCACATGGTGCTTCCGGATCATGGAAAGGAGCAGGGCTTCCGCTTCCTTCTTCCGGGCTTCGTTCTGGGTCACCTGGATCACCCCATGGTCCACCACCTGGCCGGTGGGATCCACCACCGCCACTTTGCAGCCGGTCCGATAGCCCGGATCCAGGCCCATGACCGTATGGCCTCCCAGAGGTGCCTGGAGCAGCAGCTGGCCCAGGTTGGCCCCAAAGATCCTGATGGCCTGGGCTTCCGCCTGTTCCGTAAGCCGGTTCCGGATTTCCCGTTCCAAAGCCGGGAACAGCAGCCGCTTCCAGCTGTCTGCCAGGGCTTCCTTCAGCTGGTCCCGGTAGATGCAGGGACGGCGGAGGACCCGCCATTCCATTTTCCGCAGGGCGTTCTGTTCCTCCCACACCAGATGGACCTTCAGGCAGCCTTTCTTTTCTCCCCGGTTGATGGCCAGCACCCGGTGGGAGGGCAGGGTCCGGACCGGTTCCTGATAGTCCTTGTACATGAGAAAGGTCTGGGCTCCCTCAGCATCTTCCACCAGTTCCGTCCGGATCATCCCATGGTTCCACAGCTGGTCCCGGAGGGTCTGCCGGAGGGTGGGGTCTTCCGCCGCCAGTTCCGCCACAATGTCCCGGGCTCCGGCCAGGGCGTCTTCCGGGGTTTCCACCCCTTTATCCGGGTCCACATAGGCCCGGGCGGCGGAAAGGGCATCTCCTTTCTGGTCCCGCTGGAGAAGGAAGGCAGTGGCCAAGGGTTCCAAGCCTTTTTCCCGAGCCTGTTGGGCACGGGTACGCCGCTTTTGCTTGTAAGGCAGGTAATAATCTTCCAGTTCCGTCAGTTTCTGGGCCTTTTCAATGGCGGTACGCAGTTCCGGGGTCAGTTTCCCCTGTTCGTCGATTTTGGTCAGGATCTCCTCCTGGCGCTTCACCAGGTTCCGGAGTGTCCCCAACCGTTCTTCGATGGTCCGGATCTGTTCGTCCAAAAGGGATCCGGTTGCCTCCTTCCGGTACCGGGCAATAAAGGGAACGGTGTTCCCTCCGTCCAGCAGTTCCACGGTTTTTTCCACCTGCCAGGGCTGGACGGACAGTTCCCGGGCAATGAGAGGGGCGATGTCAGTTGGTTTCATTTTGTTGTCCTTTCGTGAAAAGGTATGTGGCTGTCAAGGCAACCGTATCAGTCACTAGTCTCTAGTCTCTAGTCACTAGCCAAAAGGAGGAAAACCGCGCCGCGGTTTTCTAAAAAGAGAAACGCAGCCGGGGCTGCTAACCCACCACCATCCTTACGGATGGTCCCCCGCCCTTGAAAAGGGCGGATATACACTCGGGCCAGCGCCGACGGCAGATATGCGTGTGGGCTCAAAAAGGGCGGATATAAGGAGGGCGGGCCAGACACACGAGATGGATCCAGATGCGCGAAAGGAGGGATTTGGAAGTTGGGCATAATACATAGTGGTATATGCCCGGCTTCCAAATCCCTCCTGACAAAGCAGATGGGCCTGGTTTCACGCCAGGCGCGGAAGATGTGCCTAGATACGCGAAAGCAGTGGATTTTGGCTGGGGCATAGTACAAGGACGTACATGCCACAGTCAAAATCCGCTGCTGACAAAGTAGATGGGTGCATATTCCGCGCCTGGGTTATGCGTCAGCCTTAAATATGCTTCACCCAGATCGGATAGGTGCTCAGGATAATAACGATCACCAGCGTCACATAATCCCCCAGATGCAGCTTCATGGGACGGCGGTTTTTATAGGTGTTGGGACCGAAACCTTTCAGTTCCATGGACAGGGCCAGGGTGTCGGATTTGGCTACCGCCCGCATGACCAGGGGTTTTACCACCGCCAGATAGGCGTAAAGCCGTTTGAAGGCGTTCCCCCGGTTGGAATAGCCCCGGCAGGACTGGGCGTCCAGGGTAATGGCGGAATCGGACAGGAAGTCCGGCACGAACCGGAGAGCCGTAGTGAGCATAAAGGCGTATTCATAGGGCATATGGAATTTTTCCACCAGAGCCTGGGCAATGTCCTGGATCCGGGTGGAGGCCAGAAGGCACAGAAAGGCGGTGGTCATGACGAACATCCGCAGGCCCCCGGTGAGGGCCACATACAAGGGAGAACCGAACAGCAGCTGGAGCAGCACCATCATGCCGGTGAACACGGTAAGGGTGCCGATGGCCGCCATGGTCATCCGGTCCCGTTTGATATACAGCAGGATCACCAGTTCCAGCACCAGCAGGGTGGCCACCGCCGGCACCGGCAGCAGGAACACCCAGGCGGTGACCGCCAGCACCAGGATCAGTTTGGTAAAGGCTGTGATCTTCATGCTTTGGCACCTTCTTTCGGCTGGATCTTGCTGCACAGATCTTCCGGACTGTCCGCCTGGACCCCGAACAGGGCTCCCAGCCGGGACAGCACCGGCTGCTTCAGACCCCATTCCTCAATGGGCCGCTTTCCGTCGAACAGATTGCCGGTCTTCCCGTCATACACCAGCTGGCCGTCGTGGAGCACCAGGGCATGGGTGGTGAATTTCCGGGCGATTTCCATATCATGGGTGATCAGGATCAGGGTCATGTGTTTTTCTTTCTGGAGTTTGGCCAGGTAGTCCATCATATGCTGTTTTTCCTGTTCGTCCTGACCGTTGGTGATTTCGTCCAAGATCAAAGTCCGGGGCTGGAGAGCCAGCGCCACTGCCACCCCCAGCCGCCGTTTCTGGCCGAAGGAAAGCCCCCGGGGATACTGGTCCAGGCAGGGGGTCAGCCCCATGGCTTCCACCGCATCCCGGACCTGCCGGTCCAGGGCCTCTTTGGGCATTTTCCGGTTCTGGAGGCCGTAGGCCACTTCATCATATACCGTATCCCCCAGCAGCTGGAGGTCTGGATTCTGGAACACATACCCCACCTTGTCCGCCAGGTCCGCCGGTTCGTAGCCGGCAATATCCACTCCGTCCACCAGCACCTGGCCGCTCCGGGGATGGTTCAGGGCCATGAACAGCCGGCTGAGGGTGGTCTTGCCGCTGCCGTTGTGGCCCAGGAGAGCCACCGCTTCCCCGTCTTCCACTTGGCAGCTGATGTCCTGGAGCACAGGTATGCCTCTCCGGTAGGCAAAGTTCACTGCTTTTGCTTCAATCATTCCTTGGCGCCTCCCTGAAATTTCTGGAGCAGTTCCTTTTCTGCTTCTTCTTCCGTTCTCCAGTCTCCCAGCTTCACCTGGTACTTTTCTTCCAGGCCCAGTTTCACCTGCCACAGTTCCGGCAGGTTCTCCCGCAGGTCCTCCTGGGCGAAGGCGTTCCGGGCGGCTTCGGCAAAGGGTCCCTGGACCCGGGCCTCTCCCTGGCTGATGAGCACCAGGTCCGTCATATAGGGCAGCAGGTAGTTCAGGTCATGTTCCACCACCACTACGGTCATCTGATGCTGCCGGTAAATCTTGTACAGCAGGGCATACAGGGACCGGGCCCCGTCAGGATCCAGGGCGGACACCGGTTCATCCAGGATCAGCACTTCCGGACGGCAGGCCAGCACGGATGCCAGGAGCAGCCGCTGCCGCTGGCCTCCGGACAGTTCGTCCAGCTGGTAGTTTTCCCGGCCGGGAAGCCCTACATCCTCCAGGGCCTGGCTCACCCGGGCATCCACCTCTTCCGGGGAGAACCCGTGGTTCAGCAGGCCGAAGGCGATTTCTTCCCCGGCAGTCAGAGACACCATCTGGCTTTCGTAGTCGTCCATCATGATCCCCACCCGCATGGCGATTTCGGAGATCTTCCGGCCCTTCAGGTCTTCTCCCAGCACTTCCACCCTGCCGTGGTACCGGCCCCCGTAATAATGGGGGACGATGCCGGTCATGGCCTTGCACAGGGTGGTCTTGCCGGCGCCGCTGGGCCCGGCAATGGCGGTGAAGCTGCCTTTCTGGATGTCCAGGTTGATGTCTTTCAGCACCAGGTCACTGTTCAGATAGGCAAAATAAAAATCAGAAATCCGGATGGCTGTTTCACACATGGTGTTTCCCCTCCGTAGCAAAGAAAATCTTCCGTACCGGGCCGTAGAGCACCTGGGTGACCACACCGTTCAGGACCCCTACGGTGAGCACCACCGGCAGCATGGCATGAGTCCACACGGCAAGGGGCAGCCCCAGCACCAGTTTCAGGATGTAGGTGAACACACTGCCGCTGACGGAAGTGGCCAGGAACCCTACAATAAAAGGCTTCACCTTCAGCTGTTCCAGGTGGGCCAGGGCGAAGGCCTTCACCAGGATACAGGCGGTAAGGGCCCCGCACAGTTCACTGGCAATGTTCCCCAGCGGGAAGGCGGATTTGGACGAAGGGATCAGGGTGAGCCCGGCCACAAAGCCGATGCCCAAAGCCCGGGTGGGCCCTGGCTTCGTCAGACAGATGGTAATGGAATACATGGCGATGGTCCAGTTGGGGGTGACCCCGCCCACGTTGGGGCTGATGGTATGGAGGATGACCCCAATGGCCAGCAGCAGGGCCGTCATGGCCACCCAGCGATGGGTATCACGGGCTGCTTCCACCGTAATCAGTTCCGGAATCGGTTTTTCCATGCTGCGATGCTCCTTTGCTACAATACAGTATAGAATATAGTTTATGGGGACTGGGGGAGGATGTCAAGGAAAAAGGGGCTGTTGCCTAAGCAACAACCCCTTCAACGGTCTCACAGCTCTTCAAACAGCTGCTGCCCGATTTCCAGCATTTTCTCTTTTTGGGTTTCCAGTTCCACCAGGAGCAGTTCGATCTTTTTCTCCGGCACCCCGAAAATCTCCAGGGCCTGGGTCAGGATCAGCCGTTTCAGCTGCTCCGTCAAAGCCGCCAGGATTTCGTCCTTGGTTTTGTACCAGCGGCGGATCTCCAGCCCTCCCACTCCGGATTCCTCACTGATCCGGCTGAGAGTCATCCGCTGGTAGCCTACATCCAGCAGCAGTCTGGCTGCACTTTTCAGGACCCGTTCCCGGCCGGTCAGGTCCTGTGGAGTAACGTCTGCCAACGGTTGTTTTCGATTTCTGCCCATAAATCCTGTGACTCCATTCTTCCTGCAATATTTTGCGGTATGATTTTAGTGTATCACGGGGCAAAAACTTCATCAATCAATAGCGAAAAAATTCATTGTTTTCATTTTTCTGCCACAAGTATCCCTCGAAAATCCTGTAACTTCTTGCACTTGAGCCATGACTAAACAGTCTGTTTCCGACTATACAGTCATACATTTGTTGCACAAAAAAAGGACTGCCGCTCAAGCAGCAGTCCTTTTTCTCTATGGAGCTCCGACTTTCCACGGAGTCTCCCGCCCTCGTTATCCTTCGATGGCGATATATTTCTTGTTGTCCACCTTCTGGGGTTCCTTTTTGGGGATGCTCAGTTCCAGGATACCGTTTTCGTACTTGGCCTTCACATCAGCCTCGGTGACCCCTTCGCCTACATAGAAGCTCCGGGCGCACTGGCCAAAGGTCCGTTCACGGCGGATATACTGGCCTTTCTTGTCTTTTTCATCCTTGTCCACACCCTTGCTGGCACTGATGGTCAGATATCCGTTTTCCAGCTGTGCATGGATTTCATCCTTCTTGAACCCCGGCAGGTCAATGTCCAGTTCATAGTGGTCGCCCACATCCCGCACATCGGTCTTCATCATATTTCTGGAGTGTTTCCCGTACAGAGGATTTCTGGCCGTAAACACATCATCAAAGTCATTCATGAGATCATCGAACACATTGTCATTGAAAACGCTAGGCAGTAACATAAGCCATTCCTCCATTCAATCTTGGCCTTGAAGGTCAGCTTTTGGAACTACCGAAAGGCTGGATTCCTGCGGCCCCTCAGGGGCCCGTCCTACGTTCCAGGTTCTCTTGGGAACCCTTCTCTGTGGTCTTTCCTTCGTTCTGGTATTATAATAGCACAGGTTGTTAGCACTGTCAAGCGTTGAGTGCTAAAAAGTCAAAGTTTTTTTGACTTTTTAGAGGAGAGGAATGGGGCTGTTGCATGTGCAGCAGCCCCTCTAAAAAATCACAGCTTCACCCGGGCCGGAGAGGCGATCAGGAACAGATTGTGGTTCCCTCCCTCTTTTTCCGGGAACTGGCCGTACATGTCGAAGGTGGAGAAGAACCGGGCGGCCGGGTAGATGCCGTAGCCGTCCTGGTTATGGTCCGTGGTGTCGTAGGGATCCGCCACGATCAGCACATCGTCCTGGGTGTCGGCGGTGCCCATGTCATCATAGCCGATGATTACCTGCCAGTGGCCGCCCCAGTCGATCCATCCTGCCAGGATGGGCTTTCCGGCCTTCAGGGTGGCCTTGATGTCTTCCGGTCCGAAGGTCTTCCCGGCCTTTGCATAGTCTTCCGTGGTCACCAGGTCGAACCCTCCCACCTTCTGGAACATGTCCTTCATCTGTTCCAGGGTGGTGCCCGGATAGCCGTCCGGGAAACCAGGGACATTCACGTCCTTCAGGGGATGGCGCAGATCCGCCAGCTTCTGTTCCGTCCAGTCCTTCTGCCGGTCATACCATCGGAGCACCATCAGGGCTGCCGCCGGTCCGCAGGACCATTCACTGGACTGCTGGATGGTCTTGAAAGCCGGCAGCAGCACCAGGGACCCTTTGGAATGCATATGGTAGAAGTCCGGGTGAGTGTAATAAATGGTCTTTTTGTGATCCAGTTTCCGCTCTATGGAAGCAGCCCCCTGGTCCTGGGTGATTTTCGCCGGTTCCTGGAATTTCATGTCATCGCTGAAGTTCCGGTTGGCCGCCAGCACCGGCAGAGAGAAGCCGGCGGCCAGCAGGCCGGCCAGCACAGCAGAAGTCAGTTTTGGGAAAAGTTTCATATCCATCCGTTCCTTTCACGGCCCGGCCCTTTTTCCGGAAAGGGCCCTCGGGCATCCGTATTTCTTCTCCCTATTATAAAAGATTTCCGCCGGAATGCCTATAAGCTCCCCAGGATTTTCCCGCTGATTTCCTCCAGCAGGGGCCGCTGCTCCTCCAGCCGGTCCAGCATTTTCTGGATGGTCCCGGAAGAAATCCCGAAGATCCGTAGGGAATGGGTCAGGAAGGTCCGGCGGATCCGGTCCCAGTGGTAGGGCTTCCGGAACCCGTGGGCCATCACATAGCCTCCCAGTCCGGAACACACCAGCAGCATCTTTTCGTAGCTGAACTGACTGGACATCCGGACGGAAAACAGTCTGGTCACATACCGGTAATGGCGGGCCACCACTCGTTCGAGCAGATGGGGGATACAGTAGGCAGTCTTCCAGAAACTCCACAGCATGGTGTTGGTGTCCAGTACCTCCATTTCCATCCCCAGCAGCATCACATACCGGTACAGGGCCATTTCCTCCCGGGTCCAGGATTCGGGGAAAGCCTCATCTGGCAGGAAGGTGTGGCAGATATAATCCCGGGTCCGTTCCATCAGCTGGGCAGCCAGGTCATCCAACAGTTCTTCCTTGGTCCGGTACCAGAGACTGATCTGCCGCTGGGGAATCCCCAGGGATTCCGCCAGTTTGGGCAGGGTGGTCCGCACATATCCCAGTTCCAGGAACATCTCCTTGGCCCGGTGGCGGATCTTCCGGTGCAGGGCCTCATCCTTTTCTTCCAGCAGTTTTTCTTCCTTTTTCCGTCTTCCCATCAGAACATCCTCCTTTGCCGCAGCTTCTGTTTCCATTATACCAAATCCCTTCCGGCTAAAAAAACAAGAGGACTGCCGCCAGTATGCAGTCCTCTCGTGTTGGTTGCTGATTAGAAGGTTACGACCATCTGAGACCACAGGGTCCGTGCATGTTCGTCGCTGTCCTTGCCTTTCAGGTCGAAGTATTCCACCTGGGCCACCATGTTCTTGGCCAAGGTTACGTTGCCGCCGAAGTGCCAGCCCTTGAACCCTTCTTCCGGGAACACATCATACCGGCCGTTCATGGTATGAGCAATGGTAGTGGTGGCCGCCTGATCATAGTATTTGGTGAACAGGCCCCAGCTGCCGGGTTTGGAAGCGGTGGCGCCGCCGTATTGCAGCCAGGCAACGACCCCGTCGTCATCTTTACCCATGTCATCCAGGTGATCATTGTCCCCGTTCAGGTACATGGCCCCGAATTTGAACTTGCCTGCGGTGTAGTCGGCACCGACCGTCCAGATGGAGTCATCATCTTTGCCCATGCCCATGGCGGTTACATCGTCTGCCCGGACGTAGTTGGCTGCCATGTTCAGGTTGCCCCAACGGCCGCCTACTTCCGCCCTCCAGTATTTGTCGGCCACGGAATCGTTGTTGGAATCGCTCCAGCTGTATTCGCTCTTGTTGGCCATTTTGCCCCAGACCCCGGTGATGTAGGCCTGGCCAATCTTCACATCGGCTTTGATGGCATCCACACGGCTATCGTAGATGTTCCCGTCAGCGATGAAGTCCTGGAACCGGCCGCCGGTCAGGTTTACCACCCCGATGTTCCCGGTCAGGTAAGCTCTCTGGAATTCCGTGTCATCGTCACCGGATTCGTTCTGGCCGATGAAGTGCTGGTTGTTTTCCAGCATGGATACGTAATGCCAGTTGTCGTTGACTTCGCCGGTGAGGAACAGACGGGTACGGAGCCGGGCGTCGTCGTTGTCACGGCCGGCTTTGGCAGCCTGCCATTTGTTTACGGCACCGCCGGAGCTGTGATCATAGCTCAGCCGGACGTTCCCGGTGATCTTCACATTGTCGGCGTTCTTTTCCAGTTTGGCCACCCGGACACCCAGGTTGTCCAGTTCATCAGCGAATTCGCTGACCAGCTTGTCATCGGCACCGATGGCTCCTTTGGCCAGAGCTTTGGCTACAATCTGTGCCATTTCATACCGGGTCATGGTTTTGTCACCTTTGAAGGTGCCATCAGGATATCCGTCCACCACACCGGCAGCAGCCAGTTTTGCTACAGCTCCATAAGCCCAGTGGCCTGCAGGCAGATCAGAGAACGGGTTGGCGGCAAATGCCGTGGCGCTGATGCCCATAGCCATAGCCAGAGCACACACTAAGTTTTTTTTCATGATAAAAATCCTCCTTCTGGTAATTTCCTGTCCGGAAGGGGTTCGCCTGCTTCCCGGGTTCTGTGCGAGTGGCCTTGTTTCCTCTACAGGTGCCGGCAATCCTGCGCTTCTCTTCGTTCCAGGATCTGTGGTAGTTTTCCACGTCTTCACTATACCAGAGGAAACTTTCTCCCGTCCCGGAAAACGCCTTGTGTTCCCAAAGCCTTCTTTTTTACAAGTGTATATTTCACGAACTTTTCATTTTTATCACAATATCGATGGAAAAGAGACGCTTGCAGTTTTGGAGAAAAGAGGGTATGATGTAATTAATCTTATTACAGGAAGGATGATTCCCATGGCAAATCATGAAGAACTGGTTGCTGAAGTAAAGAATCTGGCCGCAGCCCCCAGCGTGTACAGCGGTCTGAAAGATCTGGCGGAACAATGGCTGGCCGCTGAGGGCACCGCCGCCCAGGCCAACCTGACGGCCCTGCTCCGGGCCGCTTTGAAGGAAGATGTGTGCACCATCGACCAGGTGCTGCCCTTCTTTGCTTCGGAAGACGCCAAAAAGGCCTTCGGAGCCGAAACCGCTGCCCAGCTGCTGGCCCAGGGCCAGAAAGTAAAGGCAGAAGGAGGCAAGTACTGCTTCTGCCCCGCCTGCACCGCCGGAGCGAAGATTCTGGAGATGTTGGGGGAATAAAATAAAAAGGAGCTGTTGCATGTGCAACAGCTCCTTTTTTATACCATCTTCTCCGGATGGAACACTTTGTCGAATTCTTTTTCTTCCATAAAGCCCAGTTTCAGGACGGCTTCTTTCAGGGAAATGTTGTCCTTGAAGGCCAGTTTGGCCACCTGGGCACATTTGTCGTAGCCGATATAGGGGCTCAGGGCCGTCACCAGCATCAGGGAATTGTGCAGGTTGTGGGCCATTTTTTCCTTGTTGGCCTTAATGCCCACCACACAGTTCTTCCGGAAGGATTCCATTACATCTCCCAGGAGCCGTACGGACTGAAGGAAGTTGTAGATGGTCACCGGCAGGAACACGTTCAGCTGGAAGTTCCCCTGGGAAGCGGCAAAGCCGATGGCCGCATCGTTGCCCATGACCTGCACCGCCACCATGGTCACCGCTTCGCACTGGGTGGGGTTCACCTTCCCGGGCATAATGGAGGAACCCGGTTCGTTGGCAGGGATGGTAATCTCTCCCAGTCCGTCCCGGGGGCCGGAAGCCAGCCAGCGCACATCGTTGGCCATTTTCATCAGGTTGGCGGCCAGAGCCTTCAGGGCCCCGTGAGCAAAGACCATATCGTCCAGGCTGGTGAGAGCATGGAATTTGTTGGGGGCTGTCACAAAGGGGAACCCGGTGTTCTTGGCAATAAAGCCCGCCACCTTTTTGTCAAAGCCTTTGGGGGCATTGAGGCCGGTACCTACGGCCGTGCCCCCCAGGGCCAGTTCCAGCAGCCCTTTTTCCGCGGCTTTGATTTCCTGCCGGTTCCGTTCCAGCATGGTCCGCCAGCCGGAGATTTCCTGGGAGAAAGCCACAGGCACTGCATCCTGGAGATGGGTCCGGCCGGTGGTCACAATGCCTTTATTTTCCTTTTCCAGCTTTTTGAAAGCAGCCACCAGCTCATCCAGGGCCGGCAGCAGGTGTTTTTCCAGTTCCCAGACAGCAGCAATGTGCATGGCGGTGGGGAAGGTGTCGTTGGAGCTCTGGGACATGTTCACATGGTCGTTGGGATGGAGTAGGGCTTCCCCGGCCAGTTCATTGCCCCGGTGGGCGATCACTTCGTTGACGTTCATGTTGCTCTGGGTGCCGCTGCCGGTCTGCCATACCGCCAGCGGGAAGTTTTCGTCCAGTTTGCCCTTGAGGATCTCGTCGCAGACCTTCCCGATGGTCTGGCAGCGTTTCTTGTCCAGTTTGTCCAGAGCCTCATTGGCCTGGGCTGCGCTTTTCTTCAGATAGGCAAAGGCCCGGATCACTTCCAGAGGCATTTTTTCCGTACCGATCTTGAAGTTTTCAAAGCTCCGTTCCGACTGGGCACCCCAGTACTTGTCCGCCGGGACTTTGATTTCACCCATAGAATCCCGTTCCAGACGCCATTCCTCTTTTTTCGCCATGATATCCCCTCGCTTTTCCTATGATATCTGCATTATTCCATAGCCCTGGGGGTTTGTCAAATGAAGAAGGGCTGTTGCATACGCAACAGCCCTGTCAACGGTCAGCAGCCGAGGGAAGCCAGATGCCTGGCATCTGGTTTTGGACGCAACCTTCCGCCCGTCCCGGCCGTCTTTCTTTATGCCGCCTGCAAAGAAGCAGCTTTCTTTTTCTGTAGGAAGATCACGGCGATGAGGATCACGGCTCCGATGATGTCGGTCTGGATTCCCGGGATCATCAGCAGCAGGGCCCCGACCAGGGACACCAGCCGCATGACCACATTCACCGGTGCGTACACATATCCTTCGCAGGCCACCGCCAGGAGGAACACCCCCAGCGCCGCCGTTGCCGCCGTAAACAACCCTTCCCCTAAGGTTGTATTGATCAGCATCAGCTGAGGCGACAAGACGAAAATATAGGGAATGATGAACCCGGCCACTGCCAGCTTCACCGAGGTCCAGCCGGTCTTCATGGGATCCCCGCCGGATACCCCTGCCGCCGCAAAGGCCGCCAGGGCCACAGGAGGCGTCAGGTTGGCAAACATGGCAAAGTAGAAGCTGAACATATGGGCCGCCGCATTGGGGATGCCCAATTTGAACAGGGCCGGCGCCGCAATGGAGGAAGTGATGATGTAGGAAGGAATGGAAGGCAGTCCCATCCCCAGGATCATGCAGGTGATCATGGTGAACACCAGGGTGAACATGATGCTGGTATTCCCCAGACTGATGATGGTGTTGGCCATGGTGAGCCCGAACCCGGTTTTGGAGGAAACCCCCACCACAATGCCCACGCAGGCACAGGCAATGGCCACGCTGACCGTCTGCTTGGCTCCTTCCGCCAGGGCATCCACAATGGCTTTGGGTTTCATCCGGGTGGCTTTTTTCAGAGCGGCCACCAGGATGGTCACCCCGATGGTGAGCACCGCCGCATAGACTACGGTGGAGCCGGACATGAACAGCATGTACAGCAGGAACACAATGGGAATGATCAGATGGCCCTGGGCCTTCAGCACATCCCGGGTACGGGGCAGCTGTTCTTTGGGTACCCCTACCAGACCGTCTTTGGACGCCCGGAGCTGGACCTGGATCAGGATCCCCATGTAGTACAGAAGCGCCGGAATGGCCGCCCAGACGATGATTTCCGAATACTTGACCCCCAGGATTTCTGCCATGATGAAGGCTGCCGCCCCCATAATGGGCGGAAGCAGCTGGCCTCCTACGGAAGCTGCCGCCGACACCGCGCCGGCAAATTCCGCCGAATAACCGGTCTTCTTCATCAAAGGAATGGTAAAGGACCCGGTGGTCACCACATTGGCCACCGCAGAGCCGTTGATGGAGCCCAGGAGCCCTGCTGCCACCACGGACACCTTGGCGGGACCGCCTTTGGTGTGACCGGCAATGGACAGAGAAATGTCATTGAAGAACTTTCCCATGCCGGATTTGGTCATGACGCAGCCAAACAATATAAACAGGAAAATATAGCTGGAAGATACGTTGACGGAAGTGCCGTAGATCCCTTCCGTATTGGCGAAGAAATGGTTGGACAGACTGAGCCAGTCGTAGCCCCGGTGCATGAACATCCCGGGAAACTCCCGGCCATACATCCCGTAAAGGATGAAGCAGATGCTCAAGATGGGCAGGGCTTTGCCGCTGCAGCGCCGGGTGGCTTCCAGCACCAGCACCACCAGCAGGGTAGCCATGACCATATCCATATCGCTGGCCCGTCCGGCCCGTTCCACCACACCCAGGTAATCATGCCAGATGTAGAAAGGAATCACGAAGGAAATGGCCGCCAGGAACCAGTCGAACCAGCTGGGGGTAGTCCGGCTGGATTTTTTCCTCATGGGATACATCAAAAAGCACATGGAACACATCATGGCCACATGGAGAGACCGGTGGACCAGGGTCACCGGAGGTCCAAAAATAGCCGTATACAGATGGTAGAGAGAAACCAGGATGGCAAAAATGTAAAAGAAACTTTTGATTTTGCCGGTGAATTTCCGGGTGGCGCTTTCCTTGTCCACCTTTTCGATGATGGCATTGGTCTTGGCCGCCATTTCTTCCGTCATGTCTCCCGTGATGATCCCGTCCTTATTGACGGGAGCCTGGGAGAAAGCGTCGGAGCCCGGAGCTGCAGAGCGTTTCTTCAAGTCGTCCATCAAAATACCCCCTTTTCTCTATGATCAGGGTCAGCCGGGTATGTTCCGGCAACAGCCGGCCGCTGGTGAGCAGCTGGTCGTTGATCCGGATCTCCCGGGTGGCGTAATGGGAGTTCAGCCAGTCGATCCGGGGAAACACCTGGTCGATCTGGTCCATGTAAATGTTCCCTTTTTCATCGATCCAGGTCTTCTTCCCCCTGTTTTCCGGAATCCCCGCCCCGAAAGCCGGGAAGGAAATGGTATCCAGCACCAGGCTGTTGTCCGGCGCCACATGGAAATATTCATGCCAGTGGATGTGCTCCAGAGAATGGATCCATCCGAAAAACAGCCTGTCCCCCGGCCCGGCGGGATATTCCACATAAATTTTCCCTGTCTGATAATCCCTGATCCGCAGGACTGTCCGGCCGGCCCAGTGCCACCAGAACAGCAGTCCGATGGCAAAGGGCAGGGCCAGACAGGCCAGGATCCTTGTTTTACCCTTCACGGGACAGCCTTAGAGCTTCCCTTTTTCTTTCCAGAATTTTTCCGCCCCGGGATGCAGCTTCAGAGAGGTCCCTTTGATGCCTCTCAGACCGGTATCCAGGGTGATTTCCCGTTTGGCCGTAGCATGGGAAGCTCCGATGGTTTCCAGCCCCTTCTGGGAATAGATCCCGGTAAGCAGGTCATACACCACATCATCAGGCAGCTTCTTGTCCACCAGCATCACGTTCATAACGGCAGCGGTAGGCGTATCCGCGTCCGTGTCATAGGATTCCTTGGGAATCTTGAAGGGCATGTAGAAGGGATACTTGGCGGTCAGGTTCTTGATGGCTTCCCCGTCGATGGGAATGAACCGGATTTTCTTCATGGTGCCCAGTTCCTTGATGGTGGCATTTCCCAGGCCGGAAGTCACGAAGGCCACGTCGCACTGGCCGTTCTTGATCTGGTCGATGGCTTCCCCGTAAGACAGGTAGTCCACCTTGGCGTCCTTGTAGCTCATGCCATTGGCTTCAAAGATCATCCGGGCATTCAGTTCCACCCCGGAGTTGGGAGCCCCGACCCCCACTCTCTTGCCTTTGATGTCCTGGAAGGTCTTGATGCCGGAATCTTCCGTAGTAACGATCTGGACCACGTTGGGCCACAGACCCATCATCACCCGCAGGTCCGGCTCCTTTTTCTTGCCTTCAAAGGCCCCGAAAGCGTCCTGGCACTGGATCACCGAGTCGGACATGGCAATGGCCATTTCACCCTTGCCGGTAAGGATCCCGTTGATGTTTTCCACCGTAGCCCCGGTAGCCGTAGCAGAAGTCTTGTAGCCCATTTCCCCGACGACTTTGGAGAAAGCGCCTCCGATGGGGAAATAGATACCGCTGGTAGGACCGGTGAGCACGGTGATGAACTGTTTGCTCCGGTCCAGTTTTCCGTCAGCAGATTTCTTGTCCCCGGAGCCGCCGCAGCCTGCGGCTGTTACGGCCAGCATCCCTGCCATCAATACTGCAAACCACTTTTTCACAATAATCCCTCCTTAGATTGATGGAATAAAGGCTCTTCAAACCCTGTGAAGGGCTGAATTCAGAAAGAAAAGGGGGTAAATCATAAAAAGGCAATCCGCCATCAGCAGAATTTATATTTGATGAAATTATTGTTTATTTTCATATTTCCGTGAATTCTATGGATTCAGTATAACATACAGTTTTCTCGGATTCAACATGAAATAGTTCAATCCATTGTATACAATAGATTGCATAAAGACATTATTTGTTCATAATAATTGATTTTTATATGTTCAAATTCACAGTTTTATCAAATTTATTTATGGCGTTTTTGTGTCTTACGGCTTGGTTCCATGCAGAAAAAGTCCGTAGTGCCTGCGGGCGGCCGGGCCTGCCGCCCCTACGGATCCGGCGTACACGCTTAAACAGGCCGGCAAGCTGCAGGCGGCTCTGGCCACATTTTACCCTGGACCGGCGCAGCTGTGCCGCCCGGTCCGCCCGCCGCACACAAAAAAAGACCTGTCCCAACGGGACAGGCCTTTGGCTTTCAAATGGTGATCCACCCGGGACTCGAACCCGGGACACCCTGATTAAAAGTCAGGTGCTCTACCAACTGAGCTAGTGAATCATTGCGTTACAGCTTAATCATTATAGCGTGAATCAGCGGATTTTGTCAACCCTTTTTATCCAAATTTTTCATGTAAAGATCCATTTCGTCGGCGATCTTCTTGGAATACTCCACCGCATGGACCACGGTCTTGGCTCCGGTGACCACATCCCCGGAGGCAAAGACCCCGGGCAGGGTGGTTTCCCCGTCTTCGCTGGTCTTCAGGTTCCCCCGGTCGTTGAGCTCCAGGCCTTCGTTGTGTTCCACCAGCCGGCGCTTGGGCACCTGGGATACGGCGATCACCACGCTGTCCACCGGCACCAGACGGGCGGTGTCTTCCAGCACGATCACATGGCCGTCTTCCACTTTGGTATCCGCCACCATGGGGCCTTCGTCCTTGATGGCCACGGCGGTTTTGTTGAATTCGTACTTCACTCCGTCCAGCAGGGAATATTCATATTCATCCTGGGAGGCGGACACATGGTCCCGGCGCACATAGACGGTGACGCTTTTGCAGCCGTGACGGACGGCGGTACGGGCCACGTCCATGGCGGAGTTCCCGGACCCGAAAATGGCCACGCTCTGGCCCAGATCCACTGCATCCGGGTTGTTCAGGTAGCTGATGGCATAGTGGACGTTCCCGAAGGTTTCCCCGGGGATCAGCATCCGTTTGGGCCGCCAGGCACCGGTGCCGATGAACACGGATTTGTACCCGTCGGCGAACAGGTCCTTCAGGGTGATGTTGCCTCCGATGGTGAAGTTGAACCGGAACTTGATGCCCATTTTCTTCATCCGGTCTTCGAACCGGTCCAGGATGTACCGGGGCAGCCGGAATTCCGGGATCCCGTACCGCATGATGCCTCCGATCTTGTCCCGGGAATCGAAAACGGTGATCTGGTAGCCCCGTTTGGCCAGGATGATGGCAATGGTGATCCCGGCAGGGCCGGCGCCGATAATGGCCACTTTTTTCCCGTTGGAGGGAGCCTGGTCGATCTTCAGCCGGTCGAAGCAGGAATCGGAGATGTAGTTTTCAATGGCGGAAATGTGCACAGGAGCTCCCTTGATGCCCCGGATGCAGTGACCTTCGCACTGGGCCGCATGGTTGCACACCAGGCTGCAGACTACGGAAAGAGGGTTGTTGTCAAACAGCATCTGGGCGGCCGTCATCAGGTCGTTTTCCTTGAACAGCCGGATCATTTCCGGAATATTGGTATGGATGGGACAGCCTTCCCGGCACCGGGGCTTTTTGCACTGGAGACACCGGTTGGCTTCTTCCAATTCGTGAATGGACATAGGAAAAACCTCGTTTCCTTTAAAATGGTATTTTTTATAGTCTATCGAACTGGCAGGGATTCTGTCAAGGGAAAAGGGGGCTGCAGGTATGTGTCAACAAGTTCTCGGTAAAGCCTTCATCACAGTATAGTTATGCAGAAAGGGGCTGAAAGTGCAGAGTGAAGAGTGAAGAGCATGGGCCCGTAGAGGCCACACAACCGGCGGCTCGCCAGATGTACGAATCTCTGACCCCAACGATGTAGGGGGTCGCCGCAGGCAAACCCGTCCCGGCCGCCCAGAGGGCAAAAACTTCTATACCCATACACCCGCGAGGGCTCTCCGCCGGGAGGGCAGACCCGTTCGTCCCTGGCGGGAGGCTCACAGCCTATCGCCTTGCCCTGACGGTCAAAGGCTGCGGCTACGGACCAGGAAGCCGGACCCCATCTGCCTCCGTTTTTTTTCATTTCAAGATCAATTTGCAAAAATTGATTTCCAACAGCATCGAATTTACAATCCCTGTACCAGGGAAAAATCCACATTTCCTCCGGAAAGGATAAACACCACTTTGTCTTCCGGTTTGAAGGCCAGTTTCCCGCTCTGGATGGCCGCCAGACCAATGGTGGAGGAGGGTTCGGCCAGGACCTTGCCTTCTGTAAGGAGCAGCTTCATGGCTGGGAGCAGAGCATCTTCCGGCACGTCGATGACCTGGTCCACTTTATCCCGGACAAGGGGGAAGGTTTTGTCTCCCGGGCACAGGGTAGCCACTCCGTCGGCAATGGTATCCGCCTGAGGAACTTCTATGGGCCGCCCTTCTTTCAGGCTTACGGTGAAACGGGGGATCCGGTCCGGTTCGCAGGCAACGACCCGGGTTTCCGGACGGATGCCTTTGACAGCCGTGGCAATCCCGCTGGTAAGACCGCCCCCGCCCAGAGGAACAACCACTCCATCCGGATCCGGCAGATCTTCGAAGATTTCCAGTGCAATGGTCCCTTGACCGGCCATGACATCATAATCATTGAACGGTGGCACATAGCAAAGTCCCTGTTCGTCCCGCATCCTTTCCGCAATGGCAAAACGCTGGGACTTTTCACACAGGATCACATTGGCCCCCAGGTCACGGACGGCCTGGATCTTGATGGCCGGCGCATGTTCCGGGATGACCACCGTAGCCTGGATTCCCAGCATTTTTGCCCCATAGGCCACGCCCCTGCCATGATTGCCGCTGGAAGCCGTGACCACACCTTTTGCCCGTTCTTCCGGAGTCAGCTGCAGGATCCGGTTCAGAGCCCCCCGGATCTTGAAAGAATGGGTCAGCTGCATGCATTCTGCCTTCACATAGACCTGACAGCCCAACAGAGCATCCAGAGACGGAAGACGGAGCAGCGGCGTGTGCAGCACATAGGGCCGGAGCCGGTTCTGTGCCTGAAAGATGGATTCAAGAGTCAGCATGATACAACCTCCTTCAAGTCAACGATAATTCCTTTTCAGCCTGCCAGCAGGATTTTTATCCGGCTTACCTCTCCACAATCTCCGCTTCCTTCACCGCCGGCTGGCCCAGCCAGGCCAGGGCCTGGTCCAGGTCCAGGGTGACTTTTCCCTCTTCGTTTACAAAGGCGGGGATGCCAATGAAGGAACGGCCGTTTGCCCCTTCCCGGGCCGGGGCAAAGGCAGCTTCCCGGTCCCGGAGGGTAAGGAAGTCTTTCATATTGTCAGTATTCGCCGTCATGTCGATGAACCGGAACTTGTCCTCCAGATTCCGGGCCTTCAGGATGGCCAGGGTATTCCGGCAGTCGATACAGATTTCACTTCCATAAAACAGGATCATGGTGTCTCGCTCCTTTTTGTCTCTTTTGACCGTATTGTACCGGGTAGAGGAAAGGAATGCAAGGGGGACAGCAGCCCTGCAGCAGCTTTAATTTCCGAACTGCACATCTTTACTTATAAAAATAGTTCAGTATAAGCAGACGCTTATACTTATTTTCCTGTATCATTCCTAACAAGTTTAACATTTCTTTACGAACCATTCACATATTTTTTGACTTTTTGTGAATAATCAGCTACACTGACCTTGTTCTGTTCATTATGAATCCGGAACCATTCTAAAAAAGGAAGTGCATGTCCATGAAGCTGAAGAAACTGGAAAAAGTCCTTGCGGTAACTGCCCTATCCCTGAGTTTCTCCCTGGGGATGGCCTATGATGTCCATGCCATGGTGGGAGGGAAACCGGTGATCGGGATTTCCTGGAAGAGCAACAAACAGGATTATGCGGCCTTCAAAAAGATCATCGAACTGGCCGGCGGGGTTCCGGTGGAACTGGGCCAGATCAAAAGCACGGATGTGAAATATGACAGCGACGGTGCCGTGGACAAATCTGCCCTGGAAAAATCCGGCATGCTGAAGCAGAAATACGCCAACAAGATCAAAGCCAAAGACTTTGCCAAAACCAACATCGCCACGGTGATGCAGGGTGTGGACGGGGTCTTCGGTACCGGCGGAGAGGACATCAGCCCGTCCCTGTACAAAGATGCGGAAAAGGAAAAGAACCACGGGGAAGGGATCAACGCCACCCGGGATATTTCCGACTATACCCTCCAGGCCTACTGCCTGGCCAACAACATCCCTACTTTGGATGTATGCCGCAGCGAACAGATGCTGGGGGTTGTCTCCGGAGCCAAAATGATCCAGGATCTGACGGATTACTACAAGGAACAGGGGAAGACCTATCATGACGACTTCCACCGGATGCCTCCGGGAACCCCCAACCGGGATTATGCCCGTCATGATGTGCACATCCTGCCGGCCCATTCCCATCTCCGGGAAATCGTGGGAGCTGACGAACTGAAGAACGTTTCTTCCTGGCACCATCAGGCTATCGGCAGCATCACCGGAACGGATCTGGTCCAGACGGCAGAAACTACCTACAATGGCATTTCCATCATCGAAGGGGTGGAATATCCCAAGAACACCTTTACGGTGGCTCTCCAGTTCCATCCGGAAAACGACCTGAAACAGGTGCTGATCAACAAAAAAGACGCCAAAGACTACTGCGACACCAAAGTGTCCCTGAAATTTTTCCAGGCCCTGGTGAAAGCGGCAGCGGATAAGGCGACGAAATAAAAAAAGGGGCGCAGGCCCCTTTTTTTGTCAGCGGTCAATGGTCAATTGTCAATGGCCGGTATAAAAAATAAGGTGTGCTGCAGTTTTTTCTGCAGCACACCTTATTTTTTATACCCGAAATTCCCGTCTTACCATCCCCGGTATTTCTACTTCATACCTGGTGACTTTGGATTTCGCTTTACTGGTGGCCAGGACACCCAATGTCAGGATATCCAGCAACCCTTCCACTTTTTTCGTCATTTCGTAACCGCTTTTCGCTGTCATTCCCATGATCCATCCCTCCTACTTTCTTGCCATCATGCCAGGGACCGGTTCCGTTTACTCGAAATCGAAATACCCCATGGGATCCCAGTCTTTCAGGCTGGGGACATCGCTTCCGGACAGGCTGGGAGCGAACAGTTCCAGGATCTTCTCTTCTACGCTGCCGGCTTCCGTACGAGCCATCGTTTCCATTTTACCATTCATTCCCATAAGAACCCCTCCTTTTTTGTTCGGCTATTTCCGAACTATCTTTATTATAATTCATATATTGTTTATGTATAGTACTTCACATTCAGTTCACATTTGGATGTTTTGTTCAGGGGTAAATTGTAAACAATTTTACGGAATTTGAGATAATTCAAAGGAAACTGCTGCCCATGCAGCAGCCCCTGCCACTCACCACTCCCTTCTGGCACTTTTATCCCCGATTCCCATCTTTATCCGGTATTTGTTCACAGTCCGGCGGGCCACCTGGATGCCCTGTCGTTCCAGGGCCCTGCAGAGAGCCTGGTCGCTGAGGGGGTGGTGCTTGTCTTCTCCGTTGATCAGTTCCCGGATCAGCTGCTGGAGCTTCTCTTCCGTCACCTGGCCCTCTTCCCGGGAGGCCGCCTGACCCTGGAGGAAACTGCCGGCGGTGAAGCTGCCCCACCGGCACCCCAGGATCTTGTGCTGGAGGGCCCGGCTCACCGTGGACAGGGACAGTCCTGTATCTTCCGCCAGATCCGCCAGCTTCAAAGGCTTCCGGTGGCCGGGACCCAGCCGGAAAAAGGCTTCCTGGTGAGTCACCAGAGCCTGGAACACCAGGAGCAGGGTCTGATGCCGTTCCTTCAGCAGCTGCTGAAGCTGCCGGGCTTTTATCAGCTGTTCCTTCAAATAGGATTTCACCTGGGTTCCCTGGTTCCGGCCCCAGTCCATGTACGCCTGGTTCAGGATGAATTTCCGGCCCCAGGGATCATGGACTGTCACCTGAAGCTCTTTTCCCGTATCTTCCACCCATACGTCTTCCCGCTGATAGACCACCGGTCCACTGGCAGCATACCGGCTGCCGGGCTTGGGATCCAGAGCCCGGATCCGTTCCCGGGCTTTGAGGACTTCTTCCTGGGTGCAACGGAATTTCCGGGCCAGAGCCGGGATCTGGTTCTGCCCCAGGAGATCCAGTCCTTCCCGGACGATTTTCCGGGCCAGGTCCGCCTCTTTCCCCTGGTTTTCCAGCTGGAGCAGCAGACACTGGGACAGATCCCGGGCTCCCACCCCAGCCGGTTCCAGCTGCTGGATCAGCCCCAGCACCTTCCGGACCTTTTCTTCCGTGACCCCGAAGGCCCGGGCAGTATCCGGGACGCTTTCCGTCCACCAGCCCCGGCTGTCCAGAGTCCCGGCTATGTAAAAGGCCAGGTGCCGTTCTGCTCCGGAAAGCCGCAGACACCCCACCTGTTCCTCCACCACCTGCTGGAGAGTCTTTTCCTGCCGGCCTGCATTGGCTACCGGGTCCGGCAGGGAATCATCCTCCCGGTCCCGGACGGTCCGGTCCCGCCTCTGTTCTCCCGCCGTCTCCCGCCAGTCCGGAGCCGTCCCTTCCCCGGGAAAGTCCAGCAGAGGATTGGCTTCCACCGCCTCCTGGATGTACTGTTCCATTTCCAGAGCTCCCAGCTGGAGCAGCTTCATCTGCTGGACCAGATACAGGTTCAGCTGCTGTTTCTGCTGGGGAGCCAGAGTGAGTTTTGTCATGTTCATAATAGGTTTTCTTCCTCCTTTCTGCCCTGTTTTTTATCCTGTTTATAAAAAAATAATATACTCTAGAGTATAATACTTTAGAGTATATTATTTTACAAGACAGAGAATTTTCTTTTTTAAAGCCCCTTTTCCTCCAGTGCGTCTTTCAGCTGGTGGAAGGCCTTTTCCACGGTGGCACGGGGACAAGCCATGTTGAACCGTTCGAACTGGGAGGTAGCCGGTCCGAAGATCTTCCCGGAATCCAGCCACAGTTTGGCTTCATCCACCACCAGGTGCTCCAGTTCCTCATCGGAGAGCCCGTAGCCGGAAAAGTCGATCCACACCAGATAGGTGCCTTCCGGTTCCACAAAGGTGGCTTTGGGAAGGTTTTCCTTCACAAAATCCCGTACCCAGGCAATGTTCCCGGCAATGTATTCCACCAGTTCCTTCACCCATGCATCCCCTTTGGTATAGCAGCTCTTCACTGCCACCTGGCCCATGATGCTGCCCTGGCTGTAGCCGGCGGCGGCGTTGGCCTTCCGGTATCTCCGGCGGAGTTCTTTATTGGGGATGATGATGTTCCCGGGCTGGAGTCCCGCCACATTGAAGGTTTTGCTGGGGGAGTTGAAAACAACCAGATTGTCTCTGTACTTTTCATCCAGGGCCAGGAAGCTGGTGAAATGGTGGGGCGCATAGACAAAGTCGCAGTGGATCTCGTCGTCCAGGATGATCACCCCGTGCTTCAGGCAGATATCTCCCAGCCGGGTCAGTTCTTCTTTGGTCCACACCCGTCCTGCCGGGTTGTGGGGACTGCACAGCAGGAATACCTTTACCTGGTTCTCTAGGATTTTCTGCTCGAAATCAGCGAAGTCAATGGTATATTTTCCGTTTTCGTAATGGAGCTGACTGTTGATGAATTTCCGTCCATTGTCTTCAATCACTTCCCGGAAGGGGTAGTACACCGGCTGCTGGATCAGCACGGCATCCCCCGGTTCGGTAAAGGCCTTGACCCCGGTGGCCAGGCCAAAGACCACTCCGCAGCCCAGGGTCACCCATTCCGGCTGGATGTGGTATCCGTGGTGAAGGGAGAACCACCGGTCCAGGGCGGTGAAATATTCGGCGTCCGGATCCGTGTAACCGAAGATCCCGTGGTCGATCCGTTTGTGGAAGTCTTCCAGGATCTCTTCCGGCAGGGCGAAATCCATATCTGCCACCCACATGGGCAAAAGATCCGTCCGCCCCTTCCGTTTCATCCCAAAATCATATTTCAGGCAGCTGGTGCCCTTCCGGTCGATGATCCGGTCAAAGTTGTATTTTCCCATACGATCGCTCCTTTTCCCAGTTGTTTTCTATATTATATTACCGGATGAAAAGGAAGTTGGCAACAAAAACGGGGGGTGTGGGGTGATTTTCACCCCACCTCTTTACAACTTCGCCACCAGTGCGTAGATGGTCATGCCCAGGGCGAACAGGTAGCAGATGGTCATGGAAATCTGGAGGAGCCGGGGCGGTTTCAGCCCTTCGTTCACGTCTTTCCGCCAGATCATCCGGGTAACGAAGAACCCGGTGGTGGGGGTACCGATGGCCGTGGCCAGGTTGGCAATGAAGATCAGCTGGGTGGGAGACCCGTTGTACAGGAAGCAGATCACCGTCCCGAACACGATGCAGGCGGTACAGCTCCACCGGACCAGTCTGCTTTCCAGGCTCACATCCTTGTCCAGCCCTGCGTTCAGCAGCACCACGCCCCGCTGGGTATTCCCCAGCAGGCTGGAGAAAGCGGCTCCCAACAGAGCCAGTCCCATGACCAGGTTGGCATAGCTGCCCAGGAAGGGCCGGAGCATATCCGCCAGCTGGACAGGGGATTTGATCCGCAGTCCCTGAGGATGGAGGACGATGACCCCTACCAGCACCACAGCCCCGGAAATCAGGATCACCGTCACCACATGGGCAATGGCGTCCGCCAGCATAGTGCCGTTGAACATGTCCTTTTTGTTCCATTTCTTTTCCGCTCCCAGGTAGGTGCCGTAGACCCCGGCGGTAATGGCCGCATGGGTGCTGATAAACGCCAGGGAGTGGCGGATGCTGCCGTTGGGGAAGCCCCAGTGGGTAACACCCCGGAAAAAGCCGCCCCATTCCGGTCCCCCGGATACATACAGGGTGGCGTAGAAGGCGGCGATCATGGCCAGGATGCATACCAGGATCCCCTTTTCCACTTTGGAATAGGTATTCTTGGCAAAATACATGGCCAGCAGGATGGCGATCATGATCAGGGACCCGATCTTCCAGTCGATGCCGAAAAGCAGGTTCATGCCGGCGCCGCTGCCGGAAATGTTCCCAAAAGTGAAAAACAGGCAGGCCAGGAACAGACAGCAGCCTACAAAAGCGGCTGCGGCTTTCCCGTAAAAATGCCGGATGGCGTGGATGATGGGCAGTCCGGTGATCATGGTGATCCGGTAGCAGGTCAGCATGAAGGTGATGCCCATGACGAAAATGGGGATGAACAGCCACAGCATGTCATAGCCATAGTTGGCCCCCAGCATGGAGGCGGTGGTAATGGCTCCCGGGCCTATGACCACCCCGGTCAGCACGATGCCGGGACCGATCCGCTTCAGCATCTGCAGAAAAGTCAATTTGGGAACCGTCTCCGGGTCAAAGCCCAAATGTTCAATGTACATAATACCTTCTCCTTGTCCATGTCCGCTGCTGCCGGTTCCCGGCCGACAGCAGCGGGTAATTTGGGATTGTTTGGGGCAGCTGCTTGCAATCGTTTGCATTATTTCTGGTTATTTTATAGCATTTTCCTCCTGTTTCCGTCAATGTTTTCTGATACTTCTGCAATTTCTTGCAGGGTGAGCAGCACTATATAATCAGTATTCACGGGCTTTTTCAGCTTTTTATTGACTTTTTTCACCAGGTATGATATGTATTTCTTATCTGCAAACGTTTTCAGAAATCAGCGGAAATAGAAAAAAATCCAGACGCAGTCCGAAAAGGTCCGTCCGGAAAGGAGGGAAACCCATGCCAACCCTGAAAGACGTGGCCAGGCTGGCCTGTGTGGACGTAAGCACGGTCTCCCGGGCCCTGAATAACAATCCCTGTGTCCACGCGGAAACCAAAGCCCGGATCATGGCCGCCGTGGAAAAGCTCAGCTACCGGCCCAACCTGCTGGCCAAAGGTCTGCGCCAGGGCAAACGCCACACCATCGGAGTGGTGGTTCCCCGGCTCCACTTGACAGTGTTCTCCACCGTGGCCCAGGCCATCGAGGAGGCGGCCCGTGACCAGGGATACGCCACACTGCTGTGCAGCACGGAAGATGACCCTCAGATGGAAAAAGACGGCCTCAGCCGGCTGCGGAACGGCCTGGTGGACGGGATCCTGCTGGCAGGCACCGGCAAGAATAAAAAACTGGTCCGGGACATCCAGGCCTCCGGGATCCCGGTGACCCAGGTGATCCGGATCCAGGACGATACCTTGTCCAGTGTTACCGTGGACTATGTAAAATGCGGCTACGAAGCGGTAAAGTACCTGTATGCCAAAGGCAGCCGCCATCCCGGTCTCATAACCGGTTCTTTGAAACTGTCTCCCTATAAATTCCGGTATCAGGGCTATAAGGAGGCCCTGGAGGAATTGGGATTGAAAGAGATCACCTCCGAAGCCAAAGGTTTCACCAATTCCCTGGAATATGGCTACCAGGCCACCCGGCAGATGCTCCAGGAGCATCCGGAACTGGACGCCATCCTGGCGGCCATGGATGCCCAGGGGATCGGAGCCATGCGGGCCCTGAAGGAAGCAGGGAAAAAGGTCCCCAGAAATGTGCGGATCATCAGCCTGACCGGTCACGAAATCGGCAGTATGCTGGAAACCACCATGACCACTCTGGAAATGCCCGCCCGGGAAATCGGCCGGAAAGCCGCCCAGCTGGTGCTGGAACAGATCGAAGCCAAAGATCGGAGTGCCGTGGCCATCCAGCATGTGGTCTATGATTCGGTGCTGATCGAACGGGAAAGTACGTAATACAACTGTTGTGCAACCATTGTAGGACAAAGGTTGGATGAAAAAAGGTGTTGCACATTGTGTGCAACACCCCTGTCACTAGCCTCTTGTCACTGGTCACTGGATGCGGGCGGACCAAGGGAACTGTGAAAAAATGAGAAATCATTTTTTCACAGCTCCCTTTTTTACATAAATTTTGAACCGAAGCTGTATACTGTCAAGGCCGTGGTGAACAGATAGCATACAGTCATGGCAATCTGGAGCAGCCGGGGCGGCTTCAGGCCGGCTTGGACGTCTTTCCGCCAGATCATCAACGTAACGAACAGACCGGCTGTAGGCGTTCCGATACTGGTGGCCAGGTTGGCCAGGAAAATCAGCTGGGTGGGAGACCCACTGTAGGCAAAACACACAGCCACCCCCAGCAGCAGGCAGGCCACGCAGCTCCACCGGACCCGTTTGCTTTCCAGGCTCACTTCCCAGTCCATTCCGGCGTTCAGCAGCACCACTCCCCGCTGAGTGTTCCCCATAAGAGCGGAAAACGCAGATCCCAGCAGCGCTGCCCCCATCACATAGCGGGCTTTGCTTCCCAGGACCGGTTCCAGCATCCCGGCCATCTGTACCGGACTGCTGATCTGAAGGCCCCTGGGGTGGAGCACAATGGCTCCCACGGTCACAATGGCCCCGGAAATCAGGATAACCGTCAGGACATGGGCGCAGGCATCGGACAGCATGGTCCCATTGAACAGATCCTGCTTCTTCCATTTTTTCTCTGCCCCCAGATACGTTCCATAAATCCCGGCGGTAATGGACGCATGGGTGCTGAGAAAGGCCGGAGAGCTTAGGACACTCCCTTCCGGAAATCCCCAGTGGATGATTCCCTGGAAAAAGCCCTGGGGATCCGGTCCCCCGGAAGCGTACAGCGTGGCATAAAACGCCACGATCATGCCCAGGATACAGACCATCACCCCTTTTTCGATTTTGGAATAGGTGTCCTTGGAAAAATACAGCCCCAGCAATAGTGCCAGCATAATCAGCGCCCCTACCTTCCAGTCCACCCCAAACAGCAGATTCATCCCTGCCCCGCTGCCGGAAATGTTCCCAAAAGTGAAAAACAGGCAGGAAAAGAACAGGCAGATGCCTACAAAGGCCGCTGCTCCTTTGCCATAATAATGCCGGATGCCGTGGAGCAGAGGCATCCCGGTAAGCATGGCCAGCCTGTAACAGGTAAGCATAAAGGTAATGCTCATGATGAAAATGGGAATGAACAGCCACAGCATCCTGTACCCATAGCTGGAACCCAGCATGGCTGCGGTGGTAATGGCTCCCGGCCCCACCACCACCCCGGCCAGGATGATCCCGGGGCCGATCCGTTTGAGGATTTCCAGGGCAGTCAGCCGTTTGACTGTCGCCGGGTCGAAGCCAAGTTGTTTATTGATTGTTGTTTCCATTGTGTATTCCTTTGCTGATAATAAAGCGGCTGCCCGTCATTGGATGAGCAGCCGCTTTGCAGTTTCCTTTATAGAAGGTAAGAAGGGTGGATTGAATCAATCCGTTAAAAGGGATTGTTTTCGCCTGTTTTAGGAGGATGGGTTTGTTTATTTTTCAAACGGTTTCATATCCACTTTAGGCAGGCCGCTCTTTTTCAGACCTTCTGCCACCCAGTCTTTTTCTTCCTGGTCCAGAGGCAGCACCGGTTTCCGCATGAGGCCGCTGGTGAATACGCCCCGCTGTACCAGAGCTTCCTTCAGGCGGGCATGGGCTTCACCGGAAGGCTGGCCGCCGCCATAAATGGCCTGGCTGATGGGGTAGATGTTGTTGGAAGCATCCTGGGCTTCCTTCAGGGTGTGGTTGGCCGGATCCTTGAAGACGCTCCAGGCTGCAGTGATCAGTTCAGGCACGCAGCCGGCAAACCCGATGAGAGCGCCGTCCATGCCAGGGAACCAGGATACGCACAGGGTTTCGTCATGGCAGGTGATCAGAGATACATCCGGGCAGGCTTTCCGCAGTTCACGGACATCATGTTCGTAGATGGCGGTGACACGGGTGCCCATCTTGATGGCCTTTACATGGGGGATTTCCTTGACCATCTTGATCAGGGTTTCCACCGGATAGAAGGCTTTGCTGGTGGCCGGATACAGATGGATGATAATGTCGATGTCGGCACCGTCAGCCACGTCTTTCACGAACTGGAAGGGAGCTTTGGGGTTCATCCCGAAACGCAGCCACATATGAGGAGGCATCAGCAGGATCCCGTCAGCCCCGGCGTCTTTGGCATCTTTGGCCATTTCGATGGCGCCTTCGGTATTTTCACAGTTGACCCCGGAGATGATGGTCATCACATCCCCGCATTCTTCCGCACAGATTTCCGTAACCCGTTTCCGTTCTTCCCGGGTCAGGCCGGTGACTTCGCCGGTATGGCCGTTGCAGACCAGGCCTTCGATGCCTTTGTTGTAGAAGGATTTGATCCAGCGCAGGTACGCTCTGAATTCCGGTTCGTTGATGGAATAATCAGCGTTCAGAGGAACGGATACCGCCGGGAAAATGGTCTTGAAGTTCTTTACTTTTGCCATGGTGAAAACCTCCTGAAAATGATCTTATATTTTTTGCTTGTCTCTGCAATCGTTTGCATCAACCTTGGCTATTTTATATCATGTTTCCCGGTTCCCCGTCAATATTTTCTGACAGTTTCGCAATTTTTTGCATTGCAATTTTTAGGACTATTCTAGTATTGATGCGCTCCTTCGGCTTTTTTCCATTTTTTATCTTTTTCCGTTTTTCTCCTGCAAACGATTTCACACCACGCCTGTGCTGCTCTGCAGCATCCTGGAAAACTGCTATAATGGGTCCTGTCTGAAAGGAGTGTTCCCCATGTATAAAAAATTTTGGCTTTCGATGACCGCCTTGCTGACGGTCCTGGCCTGTCTGCTGCCCATGGAGGTCCTGGCCCCCACCGCGGAGGCCCGCCGGTACCAGCGGGTGGTGATCCTCAGTGACATCCATTATGGGAGCAAATCCCAAAAGCCGGACGTCCGGACCCGGAAGATCCACAACAAGGAACAGGCGGTCCGGGACATCAACCGCTGGCAGGATGTGGACCTGTGCGTCTTTACCGGGGATATGGTCCAGAAAACCGGCAGCCCGGCAGATTACAAACTGGCCCGGAAGCTGACGGACCATCTGAAAAAGCCCAAGGAATTCCTGGCCGGGAACCACGAAATCATCTACCACCGGGATCTGTCCAGCACCGGAAAACTGGTTCCGGCAGATTCCTACGAACGGGGTCTCCATATGCAACAGTATGAAAAGGACTTTGGTCCCCTGTATCATTCCCGGAAGTTGGGACCCTACTTCCTGCTGTTCCTGTCCCCGGATACCCTGGAAAGCAAATATGCAGTGGAACTGTCCAAAGAACAGCTGGACTGGCTGAAAAAGGAACTGAAAGACCACCGGCAGGAACCCACCCTGATCTTCTGTCATGCCCCTGTCACCGGAACCATGATCCCCGGCAGCAAACTGGACAAACCCCGGAATTATGTCCAGCCGGCCAAAGCCATAGGCAAACTGCTCCGGGCCAATCCCCAGATCCTCCTGTGGGTTTCCGGCCATACCCATACTTCTCCCAAAAATCCCAGTTTTTCCAATCCGGTGAACCAGATTGCCGGTACAGCCATCCTGGATGTGTACAACCCCACCTGGGACGGAAAACAGGTATGGACCAATTCCCTGTACCTGTACCCGGAAAAGATCCTGATCCGCACCTACAGCCACAAAACCCATCAGTGGCTGCCCCAGTTTGACCGGACGGTATGGGTTAAGGGGCTCTACCGCTAAGGGGTGCTGCACGCAACGTGCAGCACCCCCTTTCTTATAAAGTACTGTAGACTGTTTTCTTCCCGCTTTTTTCCGGATTCTTTTGGATGGATGCGAAATAATGCTCTGTGTCTTCCACCAGGCTGTTGGTGAGAAGGGTCCGGAAAGCGGCTGGTTCCATCCCTTCACCCAGGACGGCGAACACATAGTTCCCGGTTTCCCAAGTTGCGGCGTAGGATTGGGGCCCGATCTGGGCCAATTCCACTTCTGTCTCATTTACGCGTTGCTTCTTCCATTCAGCACCGTAAATTCCGCTGAGATTGTCGTTTTTATTATCTTTTTTTAATGCAGTACGGATTCTCACCCTGCTGTCCGGCTGTCCCATCCGAACGAAGGCAAGATCTGAAGCCCGGCCGCCGATCACGGAAATCCCCTCCAGGGCATAGCCGGAATCCCGGCTGAGAGTCAGCGGGCAAAAGCCCAGGACGCCGGCAGCGGACTGATAGGTTCCATAACTGACAATGGGGTTGGGGATCTGGACGGATCCTTCGTCAGCAGGAGCGGCAGCCCCCAGGCCGGCAGTGCCCAGGACCAATACAGCCGCCCCGGCAGCCAGGGAATGTTTCAGTTGAGAAGTGTACATGGCAAGACCTCATTTCCGATAGAGTAAAAAACTGTATTTCCAGAAGGAGTGTAACACCGAAAGGCCCGTGGAACAAGAGGAAAAACAGTTTTGGAATGGGGAAAACAGCCTTAACGGGGAAAGTGCATAAAAAAAGTGCAGGAGTTTGCAGGAAAAAGGGGAGGAGGCTGCTGCAGATGCAGCAGCCTCCGATCAGCAGTCAATGGTCAACAGCTGAAGGAGGAAACCCGCGGCTGCCAACCCACCGCCCTTTTCCTCTTTTTTCTTTTGGCACAAATAAAAAAAGAAGCTGTTGCCGGAGCAACAGCTTCTTTTCATTTTCAATTGGTGGGATTATGCGGATTCGAACCGTAGACCTCATCGATGTGAGCGATGCGCTCTAACCAACTGAGCTATAATCCCGATAAATTGTATTATACGCTACTTGTCCAAATAATGCAAGGGTTTTTAGAAAAAAATTCCGGCAGCCACGCCCGCCACCAGAAGACCGGGGAGCATATTCCCTACCCGGATCTTCAGGAGCTTGGTCATGTTGATGCCGATTCCCAGGATCATCAGTCCGCCGCAGGCGGCAACTTCCTGGACCACAAGCTGGCTCATCCAGGGCCCCAGGAATCCTGCCAGGGCGGTAAGGATTCCCTGATAAACCCCAACGGACAGAGCCGAGAACAGGACACCGACCCCAAAATTGGAAGCATAGATAATGCCGCTGAGACCGTCAATCAGCGCCTTGGTGTAAAGGGTGGTGGGATCCCCGGACAGCCCGTCCTGGATGGACCCCACAATGGCCATGGCCCCTACACAGTACAGCAGACTGGCGTTCAGGAACCCTTCCACAAAGGCGTCCGTCCCGGCATCCCCCTTCTTCCGGGATTTTTGGAATTTTTCAGCCAGGAGGGTTCCCACCTGTTCCAGTTTTTCCTCAATACCCAGGGCTTCTCCCAGGATGGAGCCCACCACCAGACTGATGATGGTCAGCAGGATGTGCTGCCCCTGGAGAGCCATCTGGATCCCCAGGACAATGACACACAAAGCCAGTCCGTAGATCACGGTTTCCTGGTATTTTTCCTTGATTCCCCGGCCCACCAGAAGACCGAACAGACTGCCCCCTGCAATGGCGGCCACATTCACAACCGTTCCCATTCCCACCATAGCCGCCTCCTACACGGTAAAGAGGCCGGGCTTTTTCCGGCCGGCGTTTTTTTCCGGCCCTTTCAGCAGATCATAGAGCCGTTCCAGATCTTCCGGCCCGTAGTATTCGATGAGGATCCGTCCTCCTCTGTCCTTTTTGAACGGTTCTATCTTCACCCGGGTGCCCAGATACTGGATCAGTTTTTCCTGGAAGGCATGGGTATCCGTATCCTGGGGCTGGCTTTCCCTGCCGGCGGCTTTCTTACCGCCCTTCTTCTGTTTTTCCGGTTTTTCCGGAGGAATCAGGTCCTCTTCCGTCTGGAAATACAGATGCCAGGGCTTCCCTTCCCGTTCCGCCTTGGCCACTTCTTCCACCACCCGGGCGGACCAGCCTCCTTCCGCTGCCTTCCGGGCCAGTTCCGTGATTTTCTCCGGCGCATCCAGTCCCAGGAGCGGCCGTACCTGGCCGGGGGTAAGTTTGCCTGCAGAGACCATTTCCGCCGCCTCAGGAGGCAGTTTCAGCAGCCTCAGGGCATTGGCCACCGCAGCCCGGCTCTTCCCCAGCTTGGCCGCAGCCTCCTCCTGGGTGAGCCCCAGGCTTTCCATCAGGTTCTGGATGCCCCGGGCCTCTTCCATGGGATCCAGATCGCTGCGCTGCATGTTTTCCACCAGGGCCACTTCCATCATGGCACTGTCATCGTATTCCCGGACCACCACCGGCACTTTGGTGAGCCCGGCGGCTTTGGCCGCCCGCCAGCGCCGTTCTCCGGCCACGATTTCATACTGCCGGCCTTTTTTCCGGACGATGAGAGGCTGGATCACCCCGCTTTGCCGGATGCTTTCCTCCAGTTCCCGGAGCTTGTCCGGATCGAAGGTCTTCCGGGGCTGGTAGGGATTGGGCTTCAGATTCTTCAGGGCCACTTCCCCTACGGTTTCCCCGGCTTTCTTTTCTTCCACTACCGGTTTGGGAGCCGGTGCCTTGGTCCTGCGCCCTCCAAACATCTTGTCCAGGCCCGTCATGCCCAGACCGCCTTTCTTACCGGCCACGGCGCTTCACCTCCCTTGCCAGGCTCCTGTAAGCTTCTGCCGCCTTCCCGTGGGGATCGTACACCGTAATGGGCTGGCCGTAGCTGGGCGCCTCTCCCAGCCGTACGGAACGGGGGATCATGGTCTTGAACAGAAGATCCGGGAAATGTTCCTTCACCTGGGCCACCACATCATTGGACAGGTTGGTCCGGCTGTCGGTCATGGTCATGACGATCCCTTCAATGGCCAGGTCCGGATTGGTGGACTGGCGGATCCGGTCCACCGTAGCCAGCAGCTGGGTCACCCCTTCCAGAGCATAGAATTCGCACTGGATGGGAACCAGCACTCCATCCGCCGCCGTCAGGGCATTCACCGTCAGGAAACTGAGGGAAGGAGGACAGTCGATGATTACGTATTCATAATTGTCTTTTATTTTGGACAGATGCTTCTTCAGGGCATTGGCGGGATTCTTCTTTTCGATCAGGTCGATTTCCGCCCCTGCCAGGTTCATGGTGGCGGGAGCCACCCACAGGTTCTTCCAGGCAGTGGGCTGGATGATGCTGTCCAGCTCCGTATTGTTGATCAGCACATCGTACATGCAGCAGGCCAGGCTGTTTTTATCGATACCCAGACCGCTGGTGGCGTTTCCCTGGGCATCCAGGTCCACCAGCAGGGTCTTTTTCCGGCTTTCCGCCAGACAGGCCGCCAGGCTGATGCTGGTGGTGGTCTTCCCCACCCCGCCCTTCTGGTTGGCCACGGCAATGACTCGGGTCATAGGGTCCACTCCTTTCGTTTCTTTTTGGGACACTGTAGGATATTGTAACATAGAAAAGCGGGTCTGTGAAAATTCTTTTCACAGACCCGGTCAACGGTCAGCAGCCAAATGGAAAAATTTGCCAGCAAATTTTTCTGAATGGAAACGCAGCTGCCGCTGCTAACCCACCACCAGCCTAATGGCTGGTCCCCCGCCCTTGAAAAGGGCGGATAAATGGCACATCGGGCTTACGCCCTTGTGCTGCAAGCAAGGGCCAGAGGCCCGAGCGTATATCCGCCCTTTCCAAGGGCGGGGGTATCCATGCGCAGCATGGGTGGTAGGTTAGCAGCGTGAGCTGCGTTTTATTTTCAGGAAACCTGCTGCACAGGTTTCCTCTTTCGGCCGCTGACCATCAAATCCTGTACCCTCTCTTCCCGATTTCCACCACCGTCTCACAGGCTTTGACCAGGCTGGGGATGGGGAGGTATTCGAACCGGCCATGGAAGTTGGTTCCTCCGGTGAACAGGTTGGGGCAGGGCAGACCCCGCCAGGACAGCCGGGCTCCGTCGGTGCCGCCCCGGATGGGATCCACCGACGGAGTGACCCCTACGGCTTCCATGGCCTCTTTGGCCAGTTCCACTACGGCCATGTGCCCGTCCCGGATCTTTTCCCCCATGTTGAAGTACATGTCCCGGTGCTCCACTTCCACGCTGCCGGCCCCGTACTTTTCATTCAGGAAAGCGGCCATACGGTCCAGGAAGGCTTTCCGTTCCTCAAAATGCTTTTTGTCATGGTCCCGGATCAGCATGTGGATTTTGCAGGTCTCCACATCCCCGGTGATCTTGTGTACATGGAAGAATCCTTCGTACCCTTCGGTATATTCCGGCTTTTCCCCGGCAGGCAGGGCCTGCTGCCATTCCATGGCCAGGGTCAGGGCATTCTTCATCTTCCCTTTGGCGGAGCCGGTGTGGACGCTGCGGCCGTGGAAGGTGATCACCGGATTGTCCGCGTTGAAGTTCTCATATTCCAGGCCTCCCAGTTCGCCCCCGTCCACGGTATAGGCAAAATCCGCCCCGAATTTTGCCACATCGAAGGCAGAGGAACTCCGGCCGGTTTCCTCATCAGGGGTAAAGCCCACCCGGAGAATCCCGTGGGGAATTTCCGGATGGTCCCGGAAATATTCCAGAGCCGTCACAATGGCCGCCACCCCGGCTTTGTCGTCCGCCCCCAAAAGGGTGGTGCCGTCGGTGAACAGGATATCCTGGCCCCGGTACTTTTTGACCTCCGGGAAATCTTCCGTGGAAAACAGGATCTGTTTGTCCCGGTTCAGCAGGATGTCTTTTCCGTCATAGTTCCGGACCAGGAGCGGTTTCACGTCCTTGCCGGAAGCTTCCGGACTGGTGTCCATATGGGCGATGAATCCCACGGTGGAACCGGTGATCCCTGCTGTGGCCGGCAGGGTGCCCATTACATACCCCTGGTCATCCAGGGACACATCCGTAAGCCCCAGGCTTTTCAGTTCTTCCGCCAGGAATCTGGCCAGCACCATCTGGCCCGGTGTGCTGGGCAGTTCCCGATCATTCTCCTCGCTGGATTGGGTATCGAAAGAAACGTATTTCAGGAACCGGTTGATGATGGTTTGAGAATCAATCATGGTATCATTCCTTTCTGGAGGATTGGGCTGCTGCCAGGGCAGCAGCCCAATTTAGTGTCTCGGGCCTCGAGTCAAGAGTCTCGAGGCCCTGGATAGAACCTGTCTTTCAGTCAGGTTCTTTTGAAAGTACAGACCAGAAACGTTCTGGATATGGAAACGGATATCTTATGGATAACGGACCAGGTTTTATACGTTCAAAAATTTGCCTGCAAATTTCTCATTTGGCTCGAGACGCGAGACCCTGGGCCCGAGACCAGGCTATTGCACAAAATGTGCAATAGCCTTATCACAGCTTAAAATCCACAATGGCTCCCACGCCCACTCCGTCAACCCGGTTGATGTTGGTGATGCTGGTGGCGTCGATGGGGATCATGGCCTTGACCCGGGCCACGCTGAGGAATTTTCCTTCCAGCTGGCCTACGGCTTTTACCTTGTCCACTTGAGCTTTGGGGCCCACCACCTGGACGGCCCCGATATAGCTTCCGCTGCCCATACTGAGAATGGGCACCACTTTGGTGGCATAGTGGGTATCCAGGCCTTTCTGGAGAGTCAGTTTGTTGATAAAGGTGTTGATCTCCCCGCCGAACCGGCTGACCAGGTAGCTGATGCCCCCCAGTTTCAGCACGGATCCCAGGTCAAAGGCCTGAGCCGGCAGGGCAGCGGTACCTGCCCCCAGCAGATAGGCGGAAAGCACCGCAGCTGCAATTTTTTTGTTCATGATGGAGCCTCCTTCCGGTTGTATCTCCCCTAGGATACCATAAAGAAGTTACGTTTGTGTGACAAATGGGATTGTTGCACGTTCTGTGCAACAACCCCAAGCTGTAGAGCCGCATGGCGGCTCAAGTCCGGAGTCTGAAGTCAGGAGCCGAAGGATAAATTTGCAGGCAAATTTTTGAATGTGTAGAACCTTTGGGCAAAATGATATCCCGGGTCGATTTCGAGTCCGGTTCTATATAATCGAAAGGATCCGCCCAACCAGGCAGATCCTTTCCTGAGGCTCCAGACTTCAGACTTCCGACTCTCGACTATAAAAAAGGCAATGTTTCACGTGAAACATTGCCTTTTTGGGGCTGCTTACAACGGCTTCTTTACTGCCGTCCCTGCTTTTCTGGGATACTGTTTCGGGGTGGAGCGGACTTTTTCTATGGTGATGATGGCCCGTTTGTCCGTGAGCCCCGGCAGCTGTACCGGCCGGATCTCCCGGATCTTTCCGCCCAGCACTTCCACTGCATGGCGGGCGGCATCCGCTTCTTCCTGGTATTTGCTGCCCTTCATGGCGTAGAACACTCCGCCTACCCGGACCAGTGGCAGGCAGTATTCCGCCAGCACCGGCAGAGCCGCCACCGCCCGGGCCACCGCCACATCGAATTTCTCCCGGAGAGCCGGATCCTTCCCGGCATCTTCCGCCCGGCCGTGGACCAGCCGGACCTGCCCCAGTCCCAGGGTCTCCACCACCTGTCCCAGGAAGTTCAGCCGTTTCTGGAGGGAATCGATCAGGGTCACCCGCATCCCCGGATCATAGATCTTCAGGGGCAGTCCCGGAAAACCGGCCCCTGTTCCCACGTCCACAATGGTGTGGTTGTGGAAGGCTTCCCGGTTGTACACCAGCAGGGAGTCCACCATATGCTTCACCGCCACTTCCTCCGGATCCGTAATGGCGGTCAGGTTCAGGCTTTTGTTGGTTTCCAGCAGCAGGTCCCCATACTGCTGGAACTGGTCCAGCTGTCCTTCCGTAAGAGGGAAGCCGGCAGCCTCTGCCGCCTGTTTCAGGGTTTCCCGGTAACTCATGCTTCTTCTCCCTTCCGCCGCTGGGTCTCCAGATACACCATCAGCACGCTGATGTCCGCCGGGGATACCCCGGAGATCCGGCTGGCCTGGCCGATGGATACCGGCCGCTGTTTGGTGAGCTTCTCCATGGCTTCCGAAGACAGTTCCTGGATCCGGCTGTAGTCCAGGTCCTCCGGCAGCAGCTTGTCTTCCAGTTTCAGGGCCCGTTCCACTTCCTGTTTCTGTTTCCGGATATAGCCCTGGTACTTCACCTGCACATCCACCTGTTCCGCCGCATCCACCGGCAGTTTTTCCAGGCCGAAGGCGTCCGCCAGTTTTTCATAGGTCACTTCCGGCCGCCGGAGGAGATCCAGCATATTGATGGAACTCCGGAGGGCCGTGGATCCCAGGCCGGTGATCTTTTCCTGGTTTTCCTCGCTGGGGGCCAGGTTGATCTTGGACAGATTGGCCAGGGTCCGTTCAATGATGTCCCGCTTCTTCGTAAAGGCGTCATACCGCTCATCGGTGACCAGCCCCGCATCCCGGCCCTTCTGGGTCAGCCGCAGGTCTGCATTGTCCTGGCGGAGGAGCAGCCGGTATTCCGCCCGGCTGGTCATCATCCGGTAGGGTTCCGTGGTCCCCTTGGTCACCAGGTCATCGATGAGCACCCCTATGTAGGCATCGCTCCGTTTCAGGATCAGGGGCTTCTTCCCCTGGAGCTTCAGGGCTGCGTTGATCCCGGCCATAAGGCCCTGGGCAGCGGCTTCTTCATACCCGCTGGTGCCGTTGGCCTGGCCGGCACTGAACAGGCCGCTGATGGCCTTGTGTTCCAGGTTGGCTTTCAGCTGGAGAGGATCCAGGCAGTCATATTCGATGGCATAGCCGGCCCGCATCATCTTGCAGTGTTCCAGCCCCGGGATGGTCTGCATGAAGGCCACCTGGATCTCCGCCGGCAGGGAAGAGCTCATGCCCTGGACATACACTTCGTTGGTCCGGAGCCCTTCCGGTTCCAGAAACAGCTGGTGCCGGTCCTTGTCGGCGAACCGGATGATCTTGGATTCGATGCTGGGGCAGTACCGGGGCCCCACCCCTTCGATCATGCCGTTGAACATGCAGCTCCGGTCCAGGTTGTCCCGGATGATCTGATGGGTCCGGGGATTGGTGTAGGTCAGATAGCAGGGCACCTGGTTCCGGGTGGTAATGGTGCTCATGAAGGAGAAGTTCCGGACCCGTTCATCCCCATACTGAGGTTCCATCTTGGTGTAGTCCAGGGTCCGGGCATCCACCCGGGCAGGGGTGCCGGTCTTGAACCGCATGAGCTGGAGTCCCGCTTCCTGGAGGGACCCGGTAAGCTTCATGGCGGACCGCTGGCCGATGGGGCCGGACATGTAGGCCACTTCCCCGTAGAGGATCTTCCCCCGGAGATAGGTACCGGTGCACAGGATCACCGCATCCGCTTCGAACACTTCCCCGGTTTCCGCTTCCACCCCCTGGACCTGGCCGTTCTTCACCAGCAGCTTGTCGATCATCAGCTGCTTCACATCCAGGTTGTCCTGGTTTTCCACCACTTCCTTCATGATGGTGTGATACAAAGGCTTGTCCGCCTGGGCCCGGAGCGCCTGGACCGCATACCCTTTCCCGGTATTCAGCATCCGCATCTGGATGCAGGCCTCATCTGCCGCCAGGCCCATCTGCCCGCCCAGGGCGTCGATTTCCCGGACCAGGTGTCCCTTGGCCGGTCCCCCTACGGAAGGGTTGCAGGGCATCAGGGCGATATTGTCCATGGACAGGGTAGCCAGAAGGGTCTTCTGTCCCATCCGGGCTGCTGCCAGAGCCGCTTCGCACCCTGCATGGCCGGCTCCCACAACAACCACATCATAATGATCCACTACGATCATGCTGTTTTCCTCCGCTTTTACTTGCCCACACAGAACTGGGCAAAAATCTCATCGATGATTTCATCCGGCACATCTTCCCCGGTGATCTCCCCCAGGTCATGGAGGGCCTGGGTCAGGTCGATGGTAAGACAGTCATAGGGCAGGTGCTGCCGGGCCCCTGTCAGGGCATCCTCCAGGCTCTGGAGGGCCTTTTCCAGCAGGTTCTGCTGCCGGGCGTTCTGGGTCATGCTGCTGCTTTCGCTGTCAGAGCCTTCCCCGTACACGAAATCCCGGAGCCACTGTTCCACCTGGTCCAGGCCCCGGCCTTCCTTCACGGACAGGACGATCACATCCCTGTCCCCACAGGCTTTCCGGAGGGCTTCCACGTCCAGGGCCAGAGGCAGGTCCGCCTTGTTCACCAGGATCAGTTTCTTCCGGTCCCGGAGGCTGTCCAGCAGCTGCCGGTCCTCCGGATCCAGCGGCTGGGAGCCGTCCAGCACCACCAGGGCCAGCTGGGCATCTTCCAGGGCCGCCCGGGACCGTTCCACCCCGATCTTTTCCACCAGGTCGCTGGTGTCCCGGAGCCCGGCAGTATCGGTGAGCACCAGAGGGATCCCTCCGATGGTCATCTGTTCTTCAATGATGTCCCGGGTGGTGCCGGGGATGTTGGAAACAATGGCCCGGTCCGCCTGGAGCAGGCTGTTCAGCAGGCTGGATTTCCCCACATTGGGCCGGCCCACAATGGCAGTCCGCAGCCCTTCCCGGAGGATCCGTCCGGCAGTGCCCCGGCGTACCAGGGTCTCCACCGCCTGTTTTCCTTCTTCCAGGATGGACACAGTCCGGTCATAGGTCACTTCTTCAATATCGTCTTCCGGATAGTCGATGCAGGCTTCCAGCTGGACCACCAGATCCCGGAGCTTCTTCCGCAGGGCCTTCACCTGCCGGGACAGACCGCCCTGATGGCCCCGGTTGGCTGCCGCCAGGGCCTGCCGGCTCCGGGCGTTGATGATGTCCATGACGCTTTCCGCTTCCGCCAGGTCCAGACGGCCGTTCAAAAAGGCCCGTTTGGTGAATTCCCCCGGTTCCGCCGGCCGGGCCCCTGCCTGGAAGGTCAGGGACAGGATCTCCTGGAGGGCTTCCCGTCCTCCGTGGCACTGGATCTCGCACACATCCTCCCCGGTATAGGAATGGGGGCCGGGCATGTACACTGCCAGCACCTCATCCACCACCTGGCCTTTGCCGTCCCGGATATGGCCGTACAACAACTTCCGAGCGTTTTCCTTCCCCAGCTTTTCCCGGCCGTCGAACAGCCGGTCTGCAATGGCCAGGCTGTGGGGCCCGCTGATCCGGATCACCCCGATGGAGCCCACCCCCAGGGCAGTGGCAATGGCACTGATTGTATCATCCATCTTTTTTTCCTCCAAAAAAAGGGGTTGTTGCCTGAGCAACAACCCCTTGTCAATTGTCAATTGTCAATGGTCAATTGCCGAAGGAAAGAATCTGTCCTGTCAGACAGATTCTTTTATTATGCAAAAACATATCGTGCTTACTCTAGCAATGACTGTCTATTTTAAGACCAGGTTTGATTCAATCCAAAAAAATTTGCCTGCAAATTTTATCATCCGGCCACTGACCATTGACCATTGACGGGGGTGCTGCATATCCGCTTTTCATGTGCAGCACCCCCTCATGCAGTTCCATTATTTCAAATCAATGACCACTTTCCGGTAAGGTTCTTCCCCTTCGCTGTAAGTGGTCACCGCCGGATCGTTCTGGAGACTCATGTGTACGATCTTCCGTTCGTAGGGATTCATGGGTTCCAGCATGGCTTTTTTCCGGGTCCGTTTCACCCGGTCCGCCAGGTTCCGGGCCAGCCGTTCCAGGGTTTCCCGCCGGCGTTCCCGGTAGTTTTCCGCATCCAAGATGATCCGGTTCCAGTTCTTCCGTCCCCGGTTCCCGGCCAGGTTGGTCAGGTACTGGAGGGCATCCAGGGTCTGGCCGTGTTTGCCGATCAGCACGCCGATGCCGTCCCCGTGGATCTTCAGGATGATTTCCTCATCCTTCCGGCTGATGAATTTTTCGATGAGCAGATCCATGCCCATGGCCCGGAAGATTTCTTCCAGGAAGGCCTTGGCTGCCGCTGCTGCCGCCTGCCGTTCCTCTTCCCGGTCCTCCGGAGCCTTGGCATCCTCCTGGGGAACCGCTTCCGTCTTCTCCACAGGGGCTTCCGCTGCTTCCGGAGCCGCCGGAGCTTCCGGTTCCGCTTCCTTCACCGTTACCCGGACTTTGGCATCCCGGCCTCCGAACAGGCCCAGGAGGGAAGGTTTGGATTCTTCCAGGACTTCCACCTCCGCCTGGTCCCGGCTGACGCCCAGTTCGGCCAGCGCTGCCTTCACTGCATCCTCGACGGTTTTGCCCGTCTTTTCCACCATGTTCATCTTCAAGCCTCCTTACAGGCCCCGAGGCACCTGTTTTGTCTTCTTATTTCTTCCGGTCCAGCAGGAACTGCTGTCCAATCTGCATAATGTTCATGACTACCCAGTACAGCACCAGGCCCGCCGGGAACTTGAAGCTGATGTACCCGATGAACAGGGGCATGAAATACAGCATGACCTTCCCCTGGGGATTGTCAGAAGCCGGCATGGTCTGTTTGGACTGGATAAAAGTGGTCAGTGCGGACAGGATGGGCAGGATGTAATAGGGATCCGGATCCGCAATGCTCTGCATCCACAGGAAGGAACTGGGGCCTGCATACTGGAAATCCCGGATGCCATAGAAAATCCCGATCATGATGGGCATCTGGATCAGGAGAGGCAGGCAGCCTGCCAGGGGGTTCACCCCTTCGGCCTTGTACAGTTCGGACATTTTCTGGTTCAGGGTCACCTTGTCATCCTTGTACCGGGCCTGCAGCTCCTTCATCTTGGGCTGGATCCGGCTCATGGCCCGGGTGGACGAAATCTGTTTGGCGGTAAGGGGCCACAGGATCAGTTTGATCAGGATGGTCATGATGATGATGGCCAGGCCGTAGCTGGGTTCACCGATAAGACGGGTCAGTTCATAGATGTGGGCCACAACCTGTTGGACAAACGAGCTTAAAATTTCCAAAGTTCGACTCCTTTTCTTCCTGTCCGTTACGGTACAGGATCATATCCTCCCTTGTGGAAAGGATGACATTTGAGTATTCTCTTCACAGCCAGAAAGGATCCCTTCAGGAACCCGTATTTCCGGACTGCCTCCAGCGCATATTGGGAACAGGTGGGTACGAACCTGCACCGGGGCGGAAAACAGGGAGAAATCCATACCTGATAAAAACGGATCAGGGCAATGGCAATTGTTTTCATAGACCCTCCGGGGTTTTACAGCAGCCCGGCCTTTCTGGCCAGCCGCCGGAAAACTTCCTCGTAAACTTCATAGGGAGCGTGTGCCAGACGATGACGGGCTACCCAGACAATGGCGTGTTTCCCCTTCAGACGGGCCTGTTCCTTCCGGAACACCTCCCGCATCCGGCGCTTTACCTGGTTCCGCAGCACAGCATGTCCCAGCTTTTTGCCCACAGCCGTCCCCAGCTGGTTCTCTCCGTTTTCGGAAGGGAGCACGTAAAAGACCCCGTACCGGTCCGCAAAGGAACGGCCTTTTTCATAGACCTCCTGGAACCGCTGGTGGGACTTGACCCGGTTGGCCTGGGTATATTTCATTGGAGGAACATTCTGTTCCAAAGTCCTGCACCTGCCTTGTAGTAAAATAGGCCGCGAAGAGCGGCCTATCTTGATCTTTATGCAGACAATCTCTTTCTGCCTTTTGCACGTCTTCTTTTCAAGACTTGTTTACCACCCAGAGTCTTCATTCTTTCTCTGAAGCCATGAGTCTTTTTTCTCCGATTGTTATTCGGTTGAAAAGTTCTCTTCATGTTCCTAACCCTCCCTTGCCTCCAAAGATACGTCAAGATCTATAATAAGTAAATCGTTTGACAGCTCATATCATTATAAGAGGAAAAAGGGAGGGTGTCAATATATTTACAAAGAAAAGAGGAGAAAATGACTGATTTTTTTACTTTTCATGGACCCGTTTCCCGGTAATGTGTTCCGGCACCAGTTCCAGCATGGTCACCCGGCTGGCCGCCCGGGCCATCACCTGGTCCACTTCCTCCGCCGAAGGGTAGTATTTCAGGCCGATCTGCCGCAAAAGGGCCATGGCCCGTTCCGGATCCTCCAGCACATGGAGCCGGCCGAACACGATCACCGACCGGACTGTGTAAGCCCAGTCCCCCGGGAGCTTCACTCCGGCATCGTGGACGCAGAAAGACACTTTGTCACAGCGCCGGATGGCATCGATCTTGTGGCCTTCCCCGGCTCCGTGGAAATAGATCCGGCCGGTTTCCCGGTGGTAATAATAGTTGATGGGCAGGGCATAGGGATATCCCTCATCCCCGGCCAGAGCCAGGGTCCCCCGTTTTTCCTCTTCCAGCACCTTCCGGCATTCCTCTTCCGGAAGGGCCTGTTTGAATCGCCGCATGGGACGGAACATGGTATCAACCTCCTTTGTGTATGGGGCTGCTGTCTCTGCAGCAGCACCCTTATTTTCCATACCCTCTGGGCATCACGTCCGGAGGGATGGGACACTGGTAAGTGCGGCCGGCCATACGCTTTTCCAGTTCGGCCCGGGCTTCCTGCAGCACCGCCGGCTGTTCATAAAGGGTCCGGGCCCCTTCCGCCAGCACCCGGGCAGCGAAGAAGCAGCCCTTCAGGGCCACGGTGCCCTTGTCCTGGGCCACCCACTGCCAGGAATGGGCACTGGTGCCGATGGCAAAGCAGGCGGCGGCAAACTGGGCCAGAGGAGTCACATAACTTACATCCCCGGTATCCGAAGACCCCATGGCCACCGCGTTGGTGGGCTGGTAGGGCAGGATATAGGCTCCGGTGGGGTCCTTCCGGATCAGTTCCTCCCGGAGTTCCGGATCCGGGAAAGGCGCCATCCCGGGATCCTGCCACACCCGTTCCGGAGCCAGCTGGTCCTGGAACTTCTTCAGGAAGGCTTTTTCCGCTTCCGTACGGAGGGGAGCGCCCACCTGGACCATGGCATCATGCAGCACTTTTCCCAGGGTCCGGTTGGGCACCAGGTTGGACACTGCCTTGTCGAACCGGACGGACAGCTCCGTTTCCGTCATGAGAGCCGCCCCCCGGGCAATGTTCACCACCCGGTCATACAGCCGTTTGGTCTCTTCATTGGTCCGGGAGCGGACCAGATACAGCACTTCCGCCTTGGGTTGTACAACGTTGGGTGAAACCCCGCCGGTGTCCAGGATGGCATAGTGGACCCGATCATAATCCGCCATATGCTCCCGCATGTAGTTGACTCCCACATCCATAAGTTCCACCGCGTCCAGGGCGCTCCGGCCGTTCTGGGGAGCAGCCGCCGCATGAGCCGCCCGGCCCCGGAAGGTAAAGGCCGCCTGGATGTTGGCCTGGTTGGATCCCACCATCACTTCGTTCTGGGTCCCGGGATGCCAGGTAAGGGCTGCATCCACGTCAGCAAAAGCCCCTTCCCGGGTCAGGTAGGTTTTGCCGCTGCCCCCTTCTTCCGCCGGGCATCCATAGACCCGTACGGTTCCCCGGCCGGGATGGGCAGCCAGGTAATCCTTCAGGAGAAGGCCTGCCCCCACTGCCGCTGTGCCCAGAAGGCAGTGGCCGCAGCCGTGGCCGTTGGGATTCCCTTCCCGGGGCTTCTCCTCCCAGATCCCGTCTTCCTGGCTGAGACCGCTCAAGGCATCATATTCTCCCAGGATGGCGATCACCGGCTTCCCGCTGCCGTATTCCGCCACAAAGGCGGTGGGCATGTGGGCCAGTCCCCGGGTCACCTGGAAACCGTGGCGCTCCAGCAGATCCTCCATAGCCTGGGCGGACTGGAATTCCTGGAATTTCAGTTCTGCAAAGTCCCAGATACAGGCATTCAGTTTCTCCAGTTCCTTTTCATAGGGTTCCAGATTCATAGGTTTCGACCTCCCTTTTTCTTAAACAACTGTTGTACAACCATTGCCGGACACAGGTTGTTTTACTTCTTCCCCGGCTTGTCCCGTCGGGCGTCCAGCTCGTCCAGAAGCCGTTCCCGGGCCAGTTCATAGCAGGCATCGATATAGGTGAGCCCTGCCTGGCGCACCAGCTGGTACCCCAGGAGAGCCGAAGCTGCCTGGCCCACCACCGGCACCGCCTTCAGGAAACTCCGGGCGGCGAATTTCCGGCCCAGGGTCTTGATGATCACCTTGATCCCTTCCTTGCTCATGCCCCCCAGGACCATGGCCTTGTCCCGGAGAGACACCTTCCGGCTGCCGTGGATCAGTTCCGGGGTGATCCCGAAGGCATCCCGGATGCATCCGTACATCTGGTACAAGATCAGAAGGTCCACTGCCGCATCCACCCCGATGATGGGATTGATCCCGTTGTAGGCGGCGTAGGTGGAACTCCGGCGCACATAGCTCCGGGCCGCTTCCCGTTTGGCATCCAGCTGCTGCCGGGTCCGGGCCTCTGCGGTGAGGATGTACTTCTCCCGCCGGGCCGCAGGCATTTTCCGGATGATGGCGTCATTCAGTTCATCCAGCCCCGAAGGGGCATCCTTCCGGGCACACACAAAGACCAGTTCAAAGTCTTCCCGGCCCAGCTGTCCGGCCACATCCCGGCGGATGGCCTCTTCGCTTTCCTCCAGGCTCAGCCCCTCCTCATAGATCAGGTCCGTCTTGTTCCGGACAAAGATACAGGACTTGCCCTGGGCGGTCAGCTGCCGGAACAGTTCCGTATCCCCCTGGTGGAGCTTGTCGGAGAATACGCACAGGAACATATCATACTTGAAAAGATGGAATTGTTCTATGAACTCATTCCAGGGAAAGGATTTTGTCCCATAGCCCGGCAGATCGATAAAGGTGGCATCCCCGTGCTCCACCAACAACGGCTCCCGGGTGGTGTCCGTTTCCACCCCCACCGGGGCCGCCTGGTAGCCGCAGATGGCATTGATCAGGCTGGACTTCCCGGAGCCCGGCTGTCCGAACAGCACAATGGTCACATTCTCCTGATCCAGGTTCTTCAGTTTTTCTCTGATGGCATTTCCGTCTTTTGTCATGGTTCCCCCATCTGGATTTCCGCCTGGAGCCGTTCCAGGGCGTACTCCCAGCAGGCATCGATGTATTTTTCACCTAAAAAGTACATGCTTCCGGCGTTGAAGCCCATTACTGCCGCGCCCCCCACCACCGGGATCACTTTGGCCACTTTCCCGGAGGCCTTTTTCCGCAGGAGCCAGGTCAGCCCCTTGGTTACCCGTTCTCCGGTGACTCCTTCCGCCAGTTTCTTCACCACCTGGGAACTGGGCCCTTCCGGCTGGACTTCCTTTTCGCTGACTCCGAAGGCTTCCCGGATGGCCCGGTACAGGCTTTTCAGGATCTGGCTGTCCAGGGCCGCGTCCATGCCGATCACCGGGTTCAGGCCGTTGGCCGCCGCCAGGACCATGAATTTCTTCAGGGACCGTTCCGCCGCCTTCCGCTTCACCAGCAGGGCTTCTTCCGTATAGGCTTTGGCATGGCGGAAGAACCGGTCCCGCTGGGCTTCCGGCAAAAGCGCCCCCATGGCCCGTTCCAGTTCCAGGATCCCCCGTTCCGCCGCCGGCCGGTTCCGCCGGCAGCTGGTGAATACCACCTGTTCCCGGGGTCCCACCAGATGGTGGACATCCCGGGTGATCTTCTCCTCCAGCTCTTCCCGGCTGCAGGAAGGATCGTAGAGCCCGTCGCATTTGTTCCGGACAAACAGACACACCCGGCCGGTCCGGGCGATCTTCCCGAAAAATTCCACATCCGCCTCATGGAGCTTTCCGGCGAACACGCACAGGAACAGGTCGTACTGGAGAGGATTGAAGGCGCTGAAATAAGCATTTTCCGGGAACAGGCTGGTGTCATAGCCGGGCAGGTCCACATAGATCACATCCGGACACTCCACGATCTGGGCCTGACGGGTGGTGTCCGTGGCCTGGCTCACCCGGGCCACCCGCTGGCCGGCCAGTTCATTGATCAGAGAGCTTTTCCCGGCTCCCGGCTGCCCGAAGAGGCAGATCTTGATTTTATGGTCCCGTTCCCGCTGCCAGGCCTGCAGGAACTGGGATACCAGGGCTTTGGCATCTCCGGCCATACGATTCCCTCCTTTATGCTTCTTCTGTTTCGTTGGCCAGGCTCCACATAAGCCGGGTCACGGCCGCTTCCAGGGTCATGGGGCCCCCGGATTCCACTCCGGCCTGGGCCGCCAGGATCCCCATGGGATACAGGGACAGATCCACCCCGTCAAAAAGGCACTGGCTGACGCACACCACCCGGACGCCTTTTTTGATGGCCCGGCGGATGGCCGGCAGGAAGTTCTGCTGGTCCGTATTCACCCCGCCGGCTCCGTAGCATTCCAGCACCAGGCCCTTGTAGCCCCGGTCCACCGCATAATCGATGATATCCGGTTTCAGCCCGGGAGTCATGGTCACCGCCATCACCCGGGGTTCCAGTTTCTCTTCCACCCGGAAGCCACCCACGTTTTCCCGGCTGGGCAGGTTCTTTTTGACCCCCTCCTTGCCGAAATACAGTACGGGAGCTTCATTGACACTTTCAAAGGCATTGGGGTTCCGGGTGAAGATCTTCTTGGCGCAGTCCCCTTTGATCACCTTGTTCCCGAAGGCCACGAACACCCCGGGCAGACCGCTGGCCGCCACGGAAAAAGCCAGTTCCAGGTTGCTCCGGGCATCGCTGTTGGTAAGGCTGAGGGGGACCTGGGCCCCGGTGAGCACCACCGGCTTCCCCAGATTGATCAGCATCCGGCACAGGGCGCTGGAGGTATAGGCCAGGGTATCGGTGCCGTGGGTGAGCACAAAAGCGTCATAATCGCTGTAATTGTCCCCGATCAGCCGGGCCCAGGCGCTCCAGTGGGCCGGTTCCAGATTGCTGCTGTCCAGGAGGGTCAGATCCCGGACGGTGATCTCTCCCAGGGTCCGGAGTTCCGGCACCTGTTTCAGGATGTCCTCTCCCTTCAGGGTAGGTTCCAGGCCTTCATCGGTTACCGTACAGGCAATGGTGCCGCCAGTGGTCAAAAAGAGTATTTTTTTCATGGATTTCTGGTTCTCCTTGTTCTATTCTATAGAAACAATTATATCATATGTGGGTCATCCAGACAGAGGAAGTGACAGGTTTCCCGGATTTTTCAAGGTTGTATGCGGTTGTTTTGGTATAAAACAATGGTTGTTTTATGGTTGTTTATATATTTTCTGTTACCTTTGGAGGGGGGAATTCCCATGATCTGTCTGCACACCCGAAACCTGAAGAAAAAGCTGGCCCTGGCCCTGTCCGGCCTGGTCCTGACCACATCCCTGACCCTGTCCGCCCTGCCGGCAGCGGAAGCCTTTGACTGGAGCAATGCCATCGGCTCCATCGTCCTGGTGTCCGCCCAGTACAGCATGCTGAACAAGCAGGTGGCCTACCTGGACGGCAAGGGCCGGGGAGAATACCTGAATCAGATCAAGCAGCAGGAAGGGGTCAATGAGGATCCGGAAGCCAATGCCATGCTGGACCGGGTCATGGGTCGGCTGTCCGCCGCCATTGCCAAGACTGATCCTTCCATCGAAAAGAATCCCTATCATTATTTTGTCAACGACAGCACCAAATTCAATGCTTACTGCACCCTGGGCCACAATGTATCCGTAAACATGGGCCTGTTCACCACCCTGAACTACAACGAGGACGAACTGGCCTTTGTATTGGGCCATGAACTGGGTCACGGGGAGCAGCACGACCCGGCCAACGGAGTGAAGCGTACCTTCCCCATTGCCCTTCTGGCAGCCGTGGCCGGCAGCCAGAGCAATATGCTGGAAGCAGTGGGCACCAACCTGCTGGCCAACCTGGGCAGTGCCAAGCTGGTGACCCTGCCTATGGAAAAGAAAGCGGATGAGCTGGGCTTCACCTACGCCACGGAAGCCGGGTACAACCCGGGAGCCGGCAGTGCCCTGTGGCAGCGGGTAATGGAAAAGATGGGCAACAACCGGGAAACCTTCCTGGGCACCATCTTCATGCCCAGCGACCATCCCAACAACGGATCCCGCCGGGACAAGTATACCCAGCGGCTGTATGAATACAGCGGAAAACATGTGAATGTGGACAAAAAGACCGGAGCCATCCTGGTGAACAAAAAGAACCTGGGGCTGGTCCAGCCCGGAGGGGACATGAGCAGCCGGGAGCGGACCTACCTGGTGGCCGGCAGCCTGGCCAAAGTCTACCACGAACAACCCAATACACAACCTTCTGCTGAACAGGATGGCAGCAATCTCTACTTCGGAGGCCAGCGGATCATGAGCCTCCAGTATGGGGACAACGGAGCCCAATGGGTGGAAAAGCTGAACCAGGCGGCGAATAAAGGAAAACAACCGGTTAAACAACCTGTTGTTTCGAATAAAAAAGAAGGCTCCTCACGTTAACGTGAGGAGCCTTCTGGTCGCGGGCCGCGACCGGGCTGCTGCACGCTGCGTGCAGCAGCCCTTATTTCATCTCATCCGGCAGGATCAGATTCAGCACTACGGCCACCACGAACACTACCGCCACGCAGTTTTCTGCGAAGACGCTTTTCATCAGGTCCGGGAAAATCTTGAAGATGGAGGGATTCTGGGTGAAGCCGATGCCGATGGACAGGCTCAGGGCAGCGATGGTCATGTTCCGCTGGCTGTAGCCGCAGCTGCCCAGCATCCGGACCCCGCTGACCACAATGGACCCGAACATCATCAGGGTGCATCCTCCCAGCACCGCTTCCGGCAGGGAAGCCAGGATCACTCCCAGCACCGGGAACAGTCCGGCCAGGATCATAATGGCGGCCCCGCTGGCCACGGCCTTCCGGTTCACCACATGGGTCATGGCAATGAGCCCCACGTTCTGGCTGAAGGACGTAATGGGCAGACAGCCGAACAGGGAGGACAGGGCACTGATGAACCCGTCCACTCCGATGGACCCTTCGATTTCCTTATCCGTGGCATTCCGGCCGAAGCCCATCACCGTCAGGGCAGAGGTATCCCCCAGGGTTTCTGTGGCAGACACCAGAAAAATCAGGAATACGGAAAAAATGGCATCCGGATGGAATTCCAGCCCATAGGGCAGAGGCTGGGGCAGGGAAAACAGCCCGGCGGAACTGATCTTGGACAGATCCACCATACCGTAGAAAAAAGCGGTGATGTACCCTACCACCAGGCCAAACAGCACGGACAGCTGCTTGTAGAAGGATTTGGCCTTGATGTTGAACAGCAGACAGGAAACCAGGGTCACGGTACCCACGATCATGTAGGGAGCTTCCCCGAAATGGGGATTCCCGAAGCCGCCTCCGAAGGAATTGGCCCCGATCCCCAGCAGGGAGAACCCGATGGAGGTCACCACGCTGGCGGACACAATGGGAGGGATGAACCGGCGCCACCACCGGGCAATGAGCCCCAGGCACCCTTCCAGACAGCCCCCTACCAGAGCCGCCCCCAGGATGGCCCCATAGCCGTATTTGGCTCCGATGACGCAGAAGGTGGACACAAAGGTGAAGCTGATCCCCATGATAATGGGCAGCCGGCTGCCCAGAGGCCCCACCGGGAACATCTGGAACAGGGACCCTACCCCGGCCATGATCATGGCCGCCTGGATCAGGGCCGCCGCCTGTTCCGTAGGCATCTTTACCGCCCCGGTGACGATCAGGATGGGAGCGATGTTGGCCACGAACATGGCCAGTACATGCTGGAGTCCGAAAGGCGCCGCTTTCTTTAGGGAGATTTTTCCATCAAACTGGTAAATCGGGTCAGTGCCAGTCTGGGCCGGTTCCTGGATTTTTTCTTCTTCCATGGCGCCCCCTTACCGGAATACGATGGTGCCGGTGGCCGCATCCATCTTTTCGATGATGGCCAGGCTCTTTACATCATAGCCTTTCTTCCGCAGGGCGTCCCCGCCTCCCTGGAAACCTTTTTCGATGGCGATGCCCACCCCTTCCACTTCGGCGCCGGCCTGGTGGACCAGGTCGATAAGGCCTTCCACCGCGCAGCCGTTGGCCAGGAAGTCATCGATGATCAGCACATGGTCTCCTGCGTTGAGATACTTCTTGGAAACGATTACATGGTTCACCTTGTTGTGGGTAAAGGATCTGATTTCCGTGCTGTACACTTCTTTGTCCATGTTGCTGCCGGCGCTTTTCTTGGCAAACACCACCGGCACCCGGAAATGGACTGCCGTCAGGCAGGCAATGCCGATGCCGGAAGCCTCGATGGTCAGGATCTTGCTGATGGGCCGGTCCTTGAACAGCTGATAGAATTCTTCTCCCAGCTTGCTGATGAAGGGCACATCGATCTGGTGGTTCAGGAAACTGTCCACCTTCAGCACATCCCCGCTTTTGATAATGCCGTCCGCCAGGATCTTTTTCTGCAGTAAATTGTACTCCGCCATGTCTTCCTCCCGTTTCTTCCAGACAAATCAAATTCGTTTTCTGTAAAAGACAATTATATCATACCCTGGCTCCTGAGAAAACAAAAAAGGCTGTTGCCTCAGCAACAGCCTTCCGTCTTTCAATATGGAGCGGGCAATGGGAATCGAACCCACCTCTAAAGCTTGGGAAGCTTTCATTCTACCAATGAACTATGCCCGCATCAGATAAATTGTATTTTAGCAAATTTTTTCTTTTTTGTAAAGGGTGATCAGAATTTTTTTCTTTCCGCTGGCAATTAACTTCCCCAGTTAACTTTTTCTGGCAGAACCTCCCAGATGGGGTATAATAAAGGATATGATTATGGACATATGACCGGACACACTGCTTCCACAGCGGTTTCCGGATCTGTTACAGGCAAAGAGGGGGATTTTTTTGAATACACCGGGCAAATTCCAGGAACTCCACAGTTTTTACGATACCCTGCCCAGCGGGATTTGTCTTTTTACCACCCAGGGATCAGAACAGATCCTTTTTGTGAACCCGGGCTTCCTGTCCCTGTATTCCTGCACCACTGAAGAGGAATTCCAGGTCCTTACCGGAGGCACCTTCCAGGGCATGGTGGATCCGGAAGACTACCAGCCCCTGGAAACCCTGGGCCAGAAGGCCTCCGCTGTCTCTCACCAGGAAACCGGCATGACCCAGATTTACCTGACCTTCCGGATCAAGACCCGGGAAGGCCATTTCCGGCGGATAGAAGGGACCCTGTCCAAAGGCACCCTGCCCCAGGTGGGTACCGTATGGATCATGAACCTGGTGAGCAGCTCCCAGAAAGTGCTGGTCCGGAAACAGGATCCGGTCACCGGGCTTATGGGGGTCCGTGCCTTCTACCAGACTGCCCTGAACCTGTCCCTGGAAAAAAAGGCCCAGGGCAGACTGAAATCCTACAACCCGGTATACCTGAACCTGACCAACTTCAAATTGTACAATGCCACCTGGGGGATCCAGGCCGGGGACAACCTGCTCCGGTCCGTGGCCAGCATTCTCCAGTCCCTGTTCCCGGGCCAGCTGATGACCCGGCTTACCGGGGACGGATTTGTGCTCCTGGCTCCGGCGGAAAAGCTCCGGGACAAACTCCAGGAAGCCGCCCGGCAGGTGGACCAGTGCACCGGCAACCCCACCATCCAGCTGAAGGCAGGAATCTATCCCCCCAATGAAAAAGCTTCCCTGACGGATCTGCGCCATGCCTTCGACATGGCCAAATTCGCCTGCGATTCCATCAAGAAAAACGCCATCCAGTCCTGGGCTGTCTATACCCCGGAACTGGCCGCCCAGCAGGAGACCCGGGTCTTTGTGCTGGAAAACTTCTCCCGGGCCCTCCAGTCCGGCCAGATCCAGGTGTACTACCAGCCCATTATCCGGAGCCTTACGGGCAAACTGTGCAGCCTGGAGGCCCTGGCCCGATGGATCGATCCGGAACGGGGGATGATCTCTCCGGGGATCTTTGTGCCCATCCTGGAAGAAGCCCGGCTGATCCACCAGCTGGATCAGTATGTACTGAGCCAGGCCGGCAAACTGCTCCGGGAACAGCGGCGGAACCACCAGCCCATGATCCCCATTTCCGTAAACTTCTCCCGGGTGGATTTCCTGGTCACCGACCCCTTCCAGCTGGTGGAAAAAGTGGTACGGAAATACGGGCTCCAGCGGAACTTCCTGTGCATTGAAGTGACGGAAAGCGCTCTGGTCCAGCATTCCTCCCACATTTTCCAGACCCTCCAGAAATTCCACAACAGCGGCTACAAAATCTGGCTGGACGATTTCGGCAGTGCCTACTCCTCCCTGAACGTGCTCCACAACTACCATTTCGATGAGCTGAAGATCGATCAGGCCTTCCTGAAGAACCTGAACGACAAGGGGAAGGAAATCATCACCTCCATCGTGCTCATGGCCAAGACCCTGGGAGTCCATACCCTGGCAGAAGGCGTGGAAACGGAAGAACAGCTGGCCTTCCTGAAAAAGATCGGCTGTGAAAAGATCCAGGGATTCTACTACAGCCGTCCCCTGCCCTACGAAAAGCTCCTGACCCATCTGATGAAAATGCACATCAAGCCGGAAAACAGCCTGGAAAACCAGTGCTATGAACAGGCCGGTCTCATGAACGTGGTGTCCGAAGCCCCCCTGGGCCTGTTCCGATATACCCGGAAATACGCCACCCTGCTGTACATCAACGAGGCCTACCAGAAGGTTCTGGCCAGTGTGGGCACCCATTCCCTGGAAGAAGCCAATGAGAACCTGCTGGATCCCGCCTATCCCTTCCGGGACAAGTTCCGGATGTTCCTGGACCAGGTGGCGGACAGCACCGCCACCCATTCCCTGGTATATGTGGACAACGGCCAGTACATCCGGATCAAGGCCCGGAAAATCATGGGCAATCCCCAGTTCTGTCTGGGCCGGCTGGAAATCCAGAACATCACCTTTGACAAAAACACCCGGCTCCACCACAAACTGGACAAACTGTTCCGGAACCTGGTGCTCATGTACGACTCCCTGATGTATCTGGATATCGGGAAAGACCAGGTCCAGGTGCTCCAAAGCTCCGTGCCTTCCCTGAACAGTGACGCCGTTTATCCGGACATTGCCGGCTTCCTGGCCCGCTACGCCAAGAAATTCGTCCATCCGGACGACCGGGAAAAATTTCTCCAGTTCACAGATCCGGACAGTCTCCACGCCCAGGGCCGGGAACAGGGCCGGGTGGATGTCAAGGACCAGTTCCGGATCCGCCGGCCTGACGGAAACTACCGGTGGATGATTTTCCATGCCATGTTCCTGTACAAAGATCCCACCCGGAACATCCTGCTGACCGTCCAGGACAATGTGTGGGAACGGAAGGATCTGACCACCCGCCGGAAAGAACTGCCTCTGTTCAACATGTCCCTGGGAGTCCCTCTGGAAAAGATACCCCAGACGGAACACGACTACCAGACCCTGCTGTGGAATGCGGTGCGCACCTCCCCCCTGAAATTCTTCTGGAAGGACAGCCAGCGCCGGTTCCGGGGTGCCAGCCGCTCCTTCCTGAAATTCTACGGCCTGGAAGAAAAGGACATCCTGGGGAAAACCGACGAGGAAATGGGCTGGCACCCCATGCCCGGCACCTTTCAGAACGATGAGGAAGAGGTGGTGCATCAGGGCCGGACCATTACCCAGCACCTGGGGACCTGCATTGTCCGGGGCGTCCCCCATCCCATTGTAGCCACCAAATCCCCTCTGTACAAAGGGAATCAGATTGTGGGACTTTTGGGCTATTTTGACGATCTGGAGAACTACCCCGCCCAGGCGGAACTGATCCGGGACCTGAATCTGAAAGATCCGGAAACCGGCTTTCTCAGCTACCGGGGCATGCTGGAAGCCGGCCTCCAGTATGCGGATTCCTGGCGGTACCAGCAGGATGACTATGCCGCCTTCCTGCTGGACATCCCGGAATTCGACCAGTTCCGCCGGACCTACGGGCCGGAAGCGGGCCGGAAACTGCTGACCAAAGTGGTGGAAACCTTCCAGCATCTCCATCTTCCCACCATTTCCCTGGCTCACATCGGCAGCTGCTGCTTCCTGGGCTTTACCAAGACCACCCTGAAGGACCAGCTGGACAGCCAGATCCAAAAGCTGACCCAGGCCATCCACAGCATTACGGAAGTGGACGGCTACAGCTGCACCCTGTACCTCCAGTATGCCCTGGCCCGGGGATCGGAAGTGGACAACCTGGACAACCTGCTGGCCCTTCTCACGGAACGGCTGAAGGAATCCCGGGATCAGCGGTACGGGGAATCGGTGTTCATCGGAGACCGGATCGTCTTTGACCGGGAAAAATTCGACACCATGGACGAACTGGTGATGATCAGCGATCCGGAAACCTATGAGATGGTCTACATGAACCAGGCTGCCCAAAAGGCCTACCACGTGGACGGGCCCCGGGAGTATAAAGAGAAAAAATGCTACGAACTGCTGGAAGGACAGAAGGCCCCCTGTGCCTACTGTCCCCTGTCCATCCTCCGGCAGGACCGGTTCCACACCGCCACCCATCACAGTGTGAAATCCGGCCTGGACCTTCTGGTCCGGGATACTCTGGTACCCTGGCGGGGGCGGGTGCTCCACTTCTCCATGGCCCTGAACCTGAAGGAATATGTGGATATGGACATTGCCCGGAACGATCTGATCTTCCGGGAAGCCGCCGCCAATGACGCGATTGCCATCGGTCTCCGGGAAGAGGATCCGGACCTGGGGATCCAGAAAATGATCATCCAACTGGCGGAAAATATGGGAGCGGAACGGTTCTACATTTTTGAGGAAGGCCCCGATGACACGGTGAGCGCCACCTATGAATGGGTCCGGAAAGGGCTGGAACCCATGAAGAATCAGCTCCAGCACGTACCCAAAAAAGACGTACAACTGTTGTACAACTCCTTTGACAAGGAACAACTGGCCCTGATCCCGGATATGCCCCAGCTGCTGGCCAAACAACCGGATTTCCATCTCCGGATTCCCGGGATCCGCAGCATTGTGTCCGGCCATCTCACCCAGGGGGAACGGTCCCTGGGGTATACGGAAGTGGTGAACCCCACCCCGGATACCTTCCGGTCCGCCAGCCTGCTGTTGGCCACCCTGACCCGGTTCTTTGCCATTATGCTCCGGATCCGGAACAACCGGCGGACTCTCCAGGCCAACAGCCGGACGGACCAGCTCACCGGCCTGGGGAACCGGTATGCCTTCCACGACACCATAGCCTCCCTGCCCAGTGGACAGGATCTGGTCTTTGTGTTCGGGGACATCAATGGCCTGAAGCGGGTCAACGACACCCAGGGCCATGAAGCGGGAGACCGGCTGATCCGTTCCGCCGCCCAGGTACTGGACGAAATGAAGGGCCTGGGAAAGGTGTTCCGGATGGGGGGCGATGAATTCCTCCTGATCCGGGAAATCGACGCTCCAGCAGAGGCTGAGGAGCTGATCCACAGCCTGAAGGACCGGTACAAAGCCCGGGGCATCAGCGTGGCCCTGGGCGCCGTCACCTGCCGGACCCCCATCCCCGACGTGGACCAGATCCTCACCCAGGTGGACCGGAAGATGTACAAGGACAAGGGCGTGATGTACGGAAGGAGAAGTACGGATAGATAAACAGGGCTGCTGGGTACGCAGCAGCCCTGTCAGCGGTCAGCGGCCGTTGACCGCTGACAAGAAAAGGTGTGAAGCAGCGCTTCACACCTTTTCTTTTACCCGTGCCAGGAAATCCTCGAACAGCTTCAGCTGTTCCGGATGCTCCTGCCACATGTTTTCCGGATGCCACTGGACGGCTACTACCTGCTTGTGGTCGTGGGATTCCACACTTTCCTGGACCCCGTCAGGAGCCACGGCGGTGACTTCCAGGGCCTCTGCGACCCGGTGGATGGCCTGATGATGCCGGGAGTTGACATAAGCCTTTTCTCCCAGGGACCCAAATAGGCTGCTGCCGGGAACCAAAGTCACATGATGGGTGGGATACCCTCCCGGTGCCCCCTGGGAATGACGGATGGTGCACTGGGGATCCTCACTGGGCAGATCCTGGTACACATTCCCTCCCAGAGCGATGTTGATCAGCTGGCAGCCCCGGCAGATGCCGAAAATGGGTTTTCCGGCCTGGTAGAAGGCCCGGAACAGCTCCAGTTCGAACAGATCCCGTTTGTAGTTGGTCCGGCCGATCTTCCACTTGGGTTCCTCCCCGAACAGAGTGGGATCCACATCCGGCCCTCCGGGGATGATCAGCCCGTCAAACAGGTCCACATAGTCCTCCCCCCGGGCTCCGGGCACATCTGGAAGCACCACCGGGATGGCCCCCAGCCGGGCGATTACTTCCACCAGTCCCCGGGGGGCAAAAGGCGCCTCCACCAGGTTGGTCACCTCCGATGCATAAGGATAGGTATCCGCCGTAATGGCAATGCGGCATTTGCTCATAAGTTTCCTCCTTCCGCCGGTTTCCCGGCGCTGCAGTTGGTTCCATTATAGGAAATTGCGAAAGGAGATGCAAGGCTGCGGCTTCCCAGCATCCCTTTTCCACAGAACGTACGTTCACAAATCCCCCGTCCGGCCTGTATTTCCGGGGTTTTCCCCAAAGTTGTCCACACCTGTGGATAACTTTCTGTGGAAAACTCCCTTTCCTGTGGAAAAGTCCCTGGAGCCAGGTTTTCTGCGGGTTCCCCCCTCTTGCTCCCGGCACTTATCCACATGCCAGGGAATATGGTATAATGAAAAATATCCCTTACAGGAGAAAGGAGGTTTGTCATGGCCAAGAAAAAACTGGTGGAACTGGACCTGTTCGCCGAGCAGGAACCGGCAGCGGAACATCCGTCCCCCCGGCCCCCGGCCCGGAAAAGACCGGCTCCCCCGGTCCTGAAAAAGCCCTTTGTCACCAACCTTTCTCCCCGGTACACCTTCGACAATTTCGTGGTGGGAAATTCCAACCGGTTTGCCAAGGCAGCCGCCATGGCCGTGGCCAACAACCCGGCCTTTGCCTACAACCCCTTTTTCCTGTTCAGCGACTCCGGCCTGGGGAAAACCCATCTGATGAACGCCATCGGCAACCAGATCCGGAAGAACCACCCGGACATGAAAGTGCTGTACATTTCCAGTGAAACCTTCACCAATGAGCTGATCGAAAGCGTGGAACACAACCGGCTGGAAGCCTTCCGGGAAAAATACCGGAACATCGACGTGCTCCTCATCGACGACATCCAGTTCCTCCGGAACCGGGAATCCACCCAGGAGGAGTTTTTCCACACCTTCAACACCCTGGAAAAGGCCAACAAGCAGATCATCATTTCCAGCGACCGTCCCCCCGGGGAACTGGACACCCTGGAAGAACGGATGATCAGCCGGTTCAATTCCGGCCTTACCGCCGACATCCAGCACCCGGATCTGGAAACCCGGATGGCCATCCTCCAGAACCTGGCCCATACAGAGCAGGTTCTCTTTCCCAACGATGTGATCCTGCTGATTGCCAGCAGCATCACCAGCAATATCCGGGAACTGGAGGGAGCCTACAACCGGGTCTGCGCTTATTCCACCGTGACCCGGGAACCCATTACCCTGGATCTGTGCCGCCGGGCCCTGAAAGAACTGGCCCTGCTGGACACCCCCCAGTTCGTTACCGTAGACGCCATCCAGCAGCAGGTGGCGGACCATTTCCGGCTCCACCGGTCGGAACTGATCGAAAAGAAACGGACCAAACGGGTGGCGGTGCCCCGGATGATCGCCATTTACCTGACCAAGGAAATGGCCGGCCTTTCCCTGAAGAAAATCGGAGAATGTTTCGGGGGCCGGGACCACAGCACCATCATCCACGCCTGCGAAAAGATCCAGAAAGACCGGCAGAAAGATCCGGAGCTGAACAAGGAAATCGAGGCCCTGACGGCTGCGTTGAAAAAGGGAGTGTGAAAACTTCACATCCCAGTCCCGGGTCGCGACCCGGGACTGGGATGTTGCATTTTCCATGGAACACCCCCTATTGCATCCCAGCTCTCTGTAACCCCTGTCCCTGCTCTTTGCACAGGGACAGGGGTGTTTTTTGCCCGGTGGGAAGCAGTTTTCCACAGGGGAAATCCCTGTTCCACAGCCGGGAAGCCCCATAAAAAGGGATTATCCACATACTTATCCACACCTGTGGATAACTTTCAGTGGAAAACTCCCTGGCTTGTGGAAAACCCCTGGAGCCACAGCCCATGCCGGATCCGGGACTTTATCCCCAGATTTATCCACATGTCCACTGGAGGTGTTGTACAAAACCTGCAACACCTCCTAGCTGTAGAGCCGCATAGCGGCTCAAGTCTGGAGTCGGGAGTCTGGAGCCGAAGGTTAAATTTGCAGGAAAATTTTTTGAATGTGTAGAACCTTTGGACGAAATGATCTCTCAGATTGCTTTTGATTCTGGTTCTACAGAATCAAAGGGATCCGTCCAGCCAGACGGATCCTGTCCTGAGGCTTCCGACTTCAGACTCCTGACTCCTGACTTAAGTTATCCACACCCCCTCCTCCCTCTCCGCCCCCATAAAATGGGCTTATCCCCAAAGTTATCCACATCTGTGGATAACTTCCGGTGGAAAACTTTTTACCCTGTGGAAAACCCGGGGACCCCTGGCTGGCCGGGCTTTTTCCGGTTTCTTTCCTCCAGTTATGCACAGGGGCCGGACAAACGGGCCGGAATATGCTATACTATACTCATACAACCTTTGGAACCGGCCGGCTCCTTTTCCATACAACGTTGTGGGAACATTGCAGGACGCCGGTTGTCTGGAAAGCCGCCGGGCCCCTGGCGGTTTTCTTCCTGTTCTGGAAATCTATATCATATTGAGGGATGTCCGCCATGATCACCATTAAAGACTATGCCAAACAAAAGGGAGTTTCCTACGAAGCCATCCGCAAACAGATCAAACGGTATGAAGAAGAACTGGAAGGCCACCTGGTCAAACAGAACCGTTTCCTGATGCTGGATGACGAAGCCGTCCAGTTCCTGGACAGCAAACGGTCGGAAAACCCCGTGATTGTCTATGAACAGAACAAGGATGAGGAACTGGAACAGCTCCGCCACGAAAACAAAGTGCTGCTGATCCAGATGAATACGGTCCAGGACCAGCTGGGGAAAGTCCAGCAGAAGCTCATTGCGGAAATGAACGCCACCAAGCTGCTGACCCAGGAAAAGGTCCAGTATCTGGAATACAAGGCCCAGTCGGAACAGAAGGAAGTCCAGCTGAAGGATCTGGCCCGGGCCCGGGACGCCGCCCAGGCCAAAGCGGACCAGCAGGAAGCGGTGCTGCGGCTGAAGGAACAGCAGATCGGCGCCCTTACCGCCGCCAAGGAAACCGCCGCCGCCAGTCTGAAGGCCGCCGACGAAAAAATCGCCGCGGCGGAAGCCCGGGCCAAAGCCGCGGAAGAAGAAGCCTCCCGGCTGAAGAACCGGAGTTTCTGGGACCGTCTGTTCAACCGCTGACCATGTTTTTCAACAGGGAGTTATCCACATCTGTGGATAACTCCCTGTGTATAACTCTGGATTTGTGGATAACCGGAACCCGGCCCCCTGCCCCGTGCTTCCGGCGGCCCGGGAAAAAAGTTATCCACATTGTCCACAGGTTTTTCCACAGGACCGGCCTGTTTCGTGATATAATGAAGTCTCTATTAAAAGGATAAAGGATGGATCGGATATGACGACGAAAAACCTGGCCCAGGTCTGGGCCGAAATGCTTACAGCCCTCTCCGCCAGCATGGAGGGCCGGAGCTGGAAAATCTGGATGGATGCGGCACATCCCCGGACCCTGGAGGGCAATACCCTGTCCCTGGATGTATCCAACCAGTTCACCAAGGATACCCTCCAGGGAAAATACCTGCCCATGATGGAAGAAAGCCTCTCCCAGATCTGCGGCCAGCCCATGGAGATCCAGATCGACGTAGTGGAACCGCCCAAAGAGGAACAGAACCTGTTTCCGGACACCCCTGCCCAGCCGGAAGAACCCCCGGCTCCCGCAGCCTACCAGCCGGAACCCCAGCCAGCGGCCAAACCGGCCCAGGAATTCGATTCCCATCTGTCCCCCAAATACACCTTTGACAATTTCATCCGGGGCAAATCAAATGAAGAAGCCTTCAACTTTTCCATGGGAGTGGCCAACGCACCGGCCAAAAGCTACAACCCCCTGTTCCTGTACAGCGACCCGGGCCTGGGGAAAACCCACCTGATGAACGCCATCGGCAACTATATCCACAAGAAATTCCCCCAGATGAAGATCCTCTACACTTCCAGTGAAACCTTCACCAATGAACTGATCGGCGCCATCCAGCACAACACCAACGAAGCCTTCCGGAACAAATACCGGAACATCGACGTGCTGCTCATCGACGATATCCAGTTCCTGCGGAAAAAAGAATCCACCCAGGAAGAATTCTTCCACACCTTCGAAGCCCTGAAACAGGCGGACAAACAGATCATCATCTCCAGCGACCGGCCTCCCAAGGAACTGGACACCCTGGAAGAGCGGCTCACCAGCCGGTTCATGCAGGGACTGATCATCGAGATCAACCACCCGGATTTCGAAACCCGCAGTGCCATTTTGCGGAGCATGGCGGAAAAGGACCATCTGGAATTCCCTCTGGAAGTGATCCAGCTGATCGCCACCAATGTAAAGACCAACATCCGTGAGCTGGAAGGTGCCTACACCAAGGTCCACGCCTTTGCCAACCTGAACCACCAGCCGGTGACCATGGAACTGGCCCGGAAAGCCCTGAAGGACCTGGATATGGGAAGCACTGTGGACAAGGTGATCACCGTGGAAGCCATCCAGGAACTTGTGGCCGCCCGGTACAAGATCCGGGTGGAAGACCTGAAAGCCAAGAAACGGACCCGCTCCATCGCCTATCCCCGGCAGATCGCCATGTATCTTACCCGGGAACTGACGGACCTGTCCCTGCCCCGGATCGGAGAATGTTTCGGAGGCCGGGACCACACCACAGTCCTCCATGCCTGTGACAAGATCGCTGACGACAAAGCGAAAAATGACAATCTGGAACGGCAGCTGGCCAAACTGGTGGAAGATCTGAAGAAATGATCCCTGAGTTATCCACAACTTGTGGATAATCTTGTGTATAACTTGTTGGTAATTTTGTGGATAACCCGGAAAGTCCCTGAAAAAGTGGATATGTGGATAAGTGAAAACCGGTTATCCACAGAGTTATCCCAATGGTTCCAACAGCCTGGAATGGGGCTGGAGCGACTTTTCCACATACCCACAGGCCCTACTACGAAGACTACGAATTTTTATAATTTCATCGTTTTAGAAACAAGGAGGTACTGCCATGCAGTTTTCATGTGAAAGCAAAGAACTGGCTCAGAGCGTCAATATCGTAAAAAGAGCCATTTCATCCAGCAATAACGCACCGATTTTTTCCGGGATCCATGCCATTCTCCAGGGAAACACCCTTCAGTTGATTGCCATGGACAATACCTACATGATGAACAAGAAAATGGACGTGAACGGACAGGAGGACGGAGAGCTTCTCATCCCCGCCAAAGCCATCGGGGATCTGCTGGCCCGTTTCGATCCGGACGAAGTGCTCACCCTTCAGCAGCTGCCCGGTGAAAAAGAAATGACCCTGAAAGCAGCCAAGGCCAGAGGCCAGTACCACATTCCCCTGATGGACCCGGAAGAATATCCGGCCATGCCCTCTTTTGAAGGGGACCGGGTGCTCCGGCTTTCCGAAGAAGTGATGGGGAAACTGATCTCCACCACGGTGTACGCCTGTTCCACTGATGCCAGCCGGCCGCTGTACACCGGGGTCTACCTGGAAAAATCCGGTCAGCGGCTCACTGCCGTGGGCACCAATACCCACCGTCTGGCCATCAAGGATCTGGAACTGCCGGAGGGGGATGACAGCGAATTTTCCCTGCTGATCCCTGCCCGTCTCCTGAAGGAAATCGGCAGCAATCTGAACGGAGAACTGCCGGAACCGGTGACCCTGACTCTGAAAGAACGGCAGATCATGGCCAAGGTGGGAAATCTCACCATTATTTCAAGCCTGATCGAAGGGAAATTCCCTGATTACAGACGACCTATCCCTCCTTCCTTCAGCAACCGGACGGTTTTCAACCGGGTGGACATGGAAAAGGCCATCCAGCGGGTATCCCTGTTTTCCCAGTCCGACTACAACATTGTCCGGCTGGCCATTGATGCAGACGGGATCGTGCTGTCTTCCGCCGTCAGCGACATGGGCCAGGGGAAGGAAATCATCGCCTGCCAGACCGTGGGGGAATCCCTGCCGCTGAACATCGCTTTCAATTCCCGGTACATGACCGACTTTTTCAAGAACTGCGGCACGGACCGGGTGAGCCTGGAAACCAACGCCTCTCTGTCTCCGGCCCGGCTCATGCCGGAAGGGGATGAAAGCTACACCTACATCCTGACCCCGGTGCGGGTCATCTTCTGATGCGCCTGGAAAACCTGCGGCTGCTCCATTTCCGGAACTACAGCCAGGTGTCCCTTCCTCTTGCACATGATATAACCATCTTTTATGGGGACAACGCCCAGGGGAAAACCAACCTGCTGGAAGGGATCTATACTGCCGCCCGGGGGTTTTCCTTCCGGACCCGTCATGAGGAAGAGCTGCCCAGCTTCGGAGCGGAAGAATGGGCGGCAGAACTCCAGTACCGGGACCGGTACGGGTCCAACCGGCTGCTGGTGAAACGGTATCCGGTCCGGGGCCGGACCAAAAAAGAGAATCTCCTGAACGGGAACCCGGTAAGCCCCCGGGAACAGTACGGCCTGGTGAACCTGGTGCTCTTTACCCCCGATGACCTTCAGCTGGTGAAAGGGGATCCTGCCCTCCGGCGGAAATTCCTGAATATGGAGATCGCCCAGACCAGCCCGGTGTACTATGACCTTCTGACCAAATACAACCGGGTGCTCCAGCAGCGGAACCGGTTCCTGAAACAGTGCCGGGACCGGGAACAGCTGGAGGAAGCCCAGCTGCTGGTGTGGGATGGAGCCCTGGCCCGGCTGGCGGCGGGGATCCTGGACCTGCGGCTCCAGGCCCTGGCGGGGATCGTCCAGGCGGCCCAACAGGTTTATGACGGGATCACCGGCACCCAGGGTGCCCTGACCCTTTCCTATGTGCAGAAGCGCAGCGAAGGGGAGCAGGGGATTACGGAAAACCCCGGGCCGGCAGCCTGGGAAACTTTTTACCGGCAGCAGCTCCAGCTGCGCCACCGGCTGGACTATGTCCGGGGCTACACCAGCCTGGGGCCCCACCGGGACGATCTGGAGATTTTTCATGAGGGAAGGCCTCTCCGGGCCTACGGATCCCAGGGTCAGCAGCGGACCGCCGCGCTGGCCCTGAAACTGTCGGAACTGGAATTCATCCGGTCCGTCCGGGAAGAATATCCGGTGCTGCTTCTGGACGATGTGCTCAGTGAACTGGACCAGCACCGGCGGGAGAAGCTCCTGGGCTTCATCAACGGAACGGTCCAGACCTTCCTGACCGTCAACGACCGTCATCTGGCTCCGGTGGAAGGAGATGTGGCGGCTTACCGGGTGGCAGAGGGAACCCTGGAGGAACAGCCATGAAAGATTCGGAACTTCTCATCCTGAAAGTGCTCCGGACTCCCCGGGCCCGGCAGCAGTTCCTGCTCCACTGGCTGAAAAGCCACTGGCCGGAGATCCTGGGCCACACCGGGGCCAGCCATTCCCAGCCTTACCGGCTGGAAGAGGGAGTCCTGTACGTCCATACGGACAATCCCATGTGGTCCAACCAGTTCCACATGATGCAGGGGAAACTGCTGAATCAGCTGAACCGGCTCCTGGTGCCGGCGCTCCAGGGACGGAAACGGTTGATCCGGGAACTGAAGTTCTACCACGGGGTCATTGAGGAAGAACCCCAGCCCCGACAGGAGGCAAAACCCTTCATGCCCCGGCGGGACGACAGCCGGAAATGTCCTCTGTGCGGAGTACCCCTTATCGGAGATGAGGAAATCTGCTCCGGCTGCCGCCGGAAACAGCAGGAAGAACTGCGCCGGGAAATCCGGAAACAGCTGGATCTGCGGCCCTGGCTCCGGTATGAAGATTGCCGGGAGCTGGTGAAGTGTGATAGAATAACATTTACTGACGTGAAGGCAGTACTGGAGGAATGGGCCCTGAACCGGGCTCTGGACCCCCGTGCCACTGCCGGGGAAAAGGCTTTTGCCGTCATGGTGGAAACAGGCCTCCGGCCGGAAGCCCTTTCGGAGGAAACCATCCGGCAGACCCTGGAAAAAGCCAGAAGGAGACGGACTTATGTACCTGCACGTAGGAAATAATTATGTGGTGCGCTGCGACGAGATCATCGGGATCTTCGACATCCGGAACAAACGGACCAACATCTACCGGTTTTTCCTGAAGCCCAGACTGGGCGGGGACAATGTGGTGGACCTGACCGAGGACTACCCGCCGGCCAGCTGTGTGGTCACCCGGGACAAGATCATCCTGTCGGGAATTTCCAGCAGGACCCTGCGCAAGCGATAAAATCGGGAGGTTTGTATGGCGAAAAAGAAACAGACGATTGAAGAAGAGATTGCCGTCCACGGGGATTACGGGGCGGAACAGATCCAGGTCCTGGAAGGCCTGGAAGCCGTGCGGAAACGTCCCAGCATGTACATCGGCAGCATCAGCGGCCGGGGGCTTCACCATCTGGTGTACGAAGTCATCGACAACAGTATCGACGAAGCCCTGGCAGGCTACTGTGACCATATCCGGGTGATCATCCACCAGGACAACAGCATCACTGTTACGGACAACGGCCGGGGGATCCCGGTGGAAATGCACAAGGTGGGGAAACCGGCCATCGAAGTGGTCATGACGGTCCTCCATGCCGGGGGCAAATTCGGCGACGGCGGCTACAAGGTCTCCGGCGGGCTCCATGGCGTGGGGGTTTCCTGCGTCAACGCCCTGAGCAAGAAGATGGTGGTGGAGGTCAAGAAGAACGGGAAGATCTACGGCATCGAATTTTCCAAAGGCAAGACCACCCGTCCCCTGTATGTGAAGGGAGAATGCCCGGAAAACGAAACCGGCACCAGCGTCACCTTCTGGCCGGATGACACCATTTTCACGGAAACCGTCTACAGCTATGACACCCTGAAGCACCGGATCCGGGAACTGGCTTTCCTGAACAAAGGGGTCAAGATCCAGCTCACCGACGAACGGAGCGGCCAGGATGAGGTGTTCCACTACGAAGGGGGCATCATTTCCTTTGTGGAATTCGTCAACAAAGGGAAGGAACCCCTCCATGCCAAACCCATCTACGTGGAAGGGGAACGGCAGGACACCATTGTGGAAGTGGCCATGCAGTACACCGACGCCTACACGGAAAACATCTACACCTTCGTGAACAACATCAACACGGAGGAAGGGGGCACCCATCTGGCCGGGCTGAAACAGGCCCTGACCCGGTGCATCAACGACTATGCCCGGAAAAACGGCCTCTTGAAGGACAACGAGGACAACCTGTCCGGGGACGATGTCCGGGAAGGGCTCACCTGTGTCATGAGCCTGAAGGTCCGGGAACCCCAGTTCGAAGGCCAGACCAAGACCAAGCTGGGGAACAGCGAAGTCCGGGGCATTGTGGACAATATGGTGACGGAAGCCCTCACCGAATACTTCGAAGAAAACGCGCCGGTGGCCAAGAAAATCGTGGAAAAAGCTATTATGGCCAGCCGGGCCCGGTCTGCCGCCAGAAAAGCAAGGGACCTGACCCGCCGGAAATCGGCTTTGGAAGTGAGCAGCCTGCCTGGGAAGCTGGCGGACTGTTCCAGCAAAAACGCGGAAGAAACGGAAATCTACCTGGTGGAAGGGGATTCCGCAGGGGGCAGCGCCAAACAGGGCCGGGACCGGAACTTCCAGGCCATCCTGCCCCTCCGGGGCAAGATCCTGAACGTGGAAAAGGCCCGTCTGGACAAAATGCTCAACAGCCAGGAAATCCGGGCCATGATCACCGCCTTTGGCTGCGGCATCGGGGAGGAATTCGACATTTCCAAAGCCCGGTACGGGAAAATCATCATCATGACCGATGCGGATGTGGACGGGGCCCATATCCGGACCCTGCTGCTCACTTTCTTCTACCGGTACATGAAGCCCCTCATCATCCACGGGAACGTGTTCATTGCCCAGCCTCCTCTGTACCTGATCCGCACGGGCAAGAAGCACACCTATGCCTACAGCGATGAGGAACTCCAGAAGAAACTGGACGAAGTGGGACGTCAGAACAACCCCTATGTCCAGCGGTACAAAGGCCTGGGGGAAATGAACCCGGAACAGCTGTGGGAAACCACCATGGATCCCAGCAAGCGGACAGTGCTCCAGGTGCAGCTGGAGGATGCGGCCACGGCGGATTCCGTGTTCTCCGTGCTCATGGGGGACAAGGTGGAACCCCGCCGGCAGTTCATCGAGGAAAACGCCGGCAAGGTTACCAACCTGGACTTCTAAGGAGCGTTTCATGACCATGGAAATCCAGCTTCCCCAGGGGAAGCTCCAGTGCAGCCGGACGGGAGGACCGCTCCTGATGGTGGTGGCCGGGGGCCGGCGCCCGGATCCCCAGTGGCTGCAAAAGGCTGCCGCCGGCCTTGTGGTGGCAGCGGCGGACCGGGGCGCGGACCACTGCCGGGCGGCCGGGGTGGTGCCCGGGTTCCTGTACGGGGACCGGGACAGTGCGGCACCGGGAGCCTGGGAGGCATTTGCCCGCCAGGGCGCCCGGGTCAAGACCTACCCGGTGAACAAGGACGATACGGATCTGTCCCTGGTGCTCCAGGATATCCCCGGTGACCGGACGGTGCTGGCCACCGGCATCTGGGGCGGCCGGGCGGACCATCTGTTCGGCAATCTGTATACCCTGCTGGCCTATGCCCGGAGGGGAGGCAGCGCCATCCTGGCCGATGACCAGGAAATGCTGTGCTACCTGCAGCCGGGAGAGGGTCTGCGGTTTACCGCCGGGAGGAAACGGCCCCGGGCAGTGAGCCTGCTGCCTCTTACTCCCTCCTGCCGGGTAAGCATTACCGGGGTCCGCTGGCCCCTGGACAATGCGGAACTGACCCAGGCCAACCCTTATGCCGTCAGCAACAAGATGACGGAGCCGGCCTTGAATGCCTTCTGCCGGGAGGGCATCGCCGGCGTCTATTTCACCTGGAAGGAGTGACCCCATGCTGGAATTCCACTGGCAGGATTTGATTTTCCTTTTGGCAGCCGGCTTCATCGGCTCTTTTGTAGATGCGGCGGTAGGCGGCGGTGGTCTGATCACCCTGCCGGCCTTTATGGCCACCGGCATCCCCACCCCCTTTGCCCTGGGGTCCAACAAACTGGCCTCCTCCATCGGCGCGGTGACCAGTTTCTTTACCTTTGCCCGGTCCGGGAAAGTGGACCGGAAGATCCTGAAGATGATGCCCCTGTCCTTTTTGGGCAGTGCCGCCGGGGCCTGTATTGCCTCCCTGCTGCCGGAACAGCTGCTCCGGTACATTGTGGTGCTGGCCCTGGTGGGAGTGGCTTGCTATACCTATTACCGGAAAAACTGGGACGGGGTCAATGAAATGACCGAAATGACCCGGTCCGTTGCCCTGGGCATCGCCGCCATGGCCTGGTTCCTGGGCATGTACGACGGTTTTTTCGGACCGGGGACAGGTTCGTTCCTGATCTTCGGATTCCTCTATTTCGGCTATAACTTCGTAACCGCTGCCGGGAATACCAAGGCCCTGAACCTGGCCAGCAACCTGGGAGGCCTTGTGGCTTTCCTGATGCTGGGCCGGGTGTATCTGGCCTATGCCCTGCCCATGGGGCTGGTGGAGATCCTGGGCGCCCGGCTGGGAGCGAAGATTGCCATACAAAAAGGTGTGGGCTACATCCGCACCCTGTACCTGGTCATGACCGTCCTGCTGATCGGCAAGCAGGTCTATGACCTTTTCTTGAAATAACCGCGTCAAAAAGACGCAGGAAGGAAGCGTGAGAACGTGGATGATCAGCAGAATGACAAGCAGACCATCTCTGCCGGCAAGGTAATCCCCGTCTATGTGGAAGATGAGATGCAGAAATGCTACATCGACTACGCCATGAGCGTCATCGTCCAGCGGGCCCTGCCGGATGTGCGGGACGGTCTGAAGCCGGTCCACCGCCGCATCCTCTATGCCATGAACGAGGCAGGGATGCTGCCCAACAAGGCTTATAAAAAAAGCGCCCGTATCGTGGGCGATGTTTTGGGGAAATACCATCCCCACGGGGATTTCTCGGTGTATTACGCCATTGTGCGTCTGGCCCAGGATTTCTCCACCCGGTATCTGATGGTGGACGGCCACGGGAACTTCGGTTCCGTGGACGGGGACCCACCGGCCGCCATGCGGTATACGGAAGTCCGGATGGGGAAGATCGCCGTGGAGATGCTCCGGGACATCGAAAAGGATACGGTGGATTTCATCCCCAACTACGATGAATCCCTGAAGGAACCCACGGTGCTGCCTGCCAAGGTGCCGGCTCTCCTGATCAACGGTTCCGCCGGGATCGCCGTGGGCATGGCCACCAACATTCCGCCCCACAACCTGGGAGAAGTGGTGGATGCCTGCGTGATGCTCATCGACAATCCGGATGCCACCATCGACCAGCTGATGACCGCCATCAAAGGGCCGGACTTCCCTACCGGGGCCAAGATCCTGGGCCTGTCCGGGATCCGCCAGGCCTATACCACCGGCCGGGGGGTTGTGAAGGTACGGGCCAAGACCCATGTGGAACCCATGCCCAAGAACAAGAACCGGATCGTGGTGACGGAAATCCCCTACCAGGTGAACAAGGCCAAGCTCATCGAGAACATCGCCCACCTGGTCCAGGACAAGACCCTGGAAGGGATCACCGACCTGCGGGATGAATCGGACCGGAAGGGCATGCGCATCGTCATCGAACTGCGCAGCGATGTAGTCCCGGAGATCATGCTGAACAAGCTGTACAAGCACACCCAGCTCCAGGATTCCTTCGGGATCATCATGCTGGCCCTGGTCAGCGGCCATCCCCGGATCCTGAACCTGAAGCAGATTCTGGAATACTATCTGGATCACCAGAAGGACGTCATTACCCGGAAATGCCGGTATGAACTGAAGAAAGCAAAAGAACGGGCCCACATTTTGGAGGGCTTGAAGATCGCCCTGGACCATCTGGACGAAGTGATCGCCACCATCCGGGCCAGCGCCAATGGGGACGTGGCCAAGGCCGCTTTGATGGAAAAATTCGGCCTCAGCGACCGCCAGGCCCAGGCCATCCTGGATATGCGTCTCCAGCGCCTCACCGGTCTGGAACGGCAGAAGATCGAGGATGAATATAAAGAAGTCATGGCCACCATTGCCTACCTGGAAGACGTGCTCAGCGATGAACACAAGATCATGGGCATTGCCCGGGAAGACCTGCTGGATGTGAAGAAACGGTTCGGGGATGCCCGCCGGACTTCCATTGTGCCGGACACCGGGGATCTGGAAACCGAAGACCTGATCGCCGAAGAAGACGTGGTGATTACCATCAGCCACCAGAGCTACATCAAGCGCCAGGCTCTCACCAACTTCCGGAACCAGAACCGGGGCGGCCGGGGCATCAAAGCCGGCAGCGGCAAGATTGTGAAGGAAGACAACAAGGTGAAGGGAGACTTCTCGGAACATCTGCTCATGGCCAGCACCCATGACAACATCCTGTTCTTCACCAACCGGGGCCGGGTGTACCGGCAGAAGGGATTCGAGATCCCGGAAGCCAGCCGCACCGCCAAGGGGACCTTTATCCGGAACCTGCTGCCTCTGGAAGAGAACGAAAAGGTCAATGCGGTGATTGCCGTAAAGAGCGGCATCAGCGAGGACGAGAAGAAGTTCCTGTTCATGGCCACCAACCTGGGCTTTGTGAAGCGGACCAGCGTCAGCGAATTCAAGTCCGCCCGGAAAGGCGGCCTGATTGCCATCAACCTGGGCGAAGGGGAAGAGCTGATCGACGTGAAGCTCACCAGCGGCCACAATGACATCCTGCTGGCCACCCGGGACGGGTACGCCATCCACTTCCAGGAAGACGACGTACGGTCCATGGGCCGCACCAGCCACGGGGTACGGGGCATCAACCTGCGGCCTCACGACAGCGTGGTCTCCATGGACAGCTGTGTGGACGACACGGGAGAAGTGCTCACGGTAACGGACAAGGGCCAGGGGAAACGGACCAACATTTCTGAATACCGGGTCCAGACCCGGGGCGGCAAGGGGATCATCAACCTGAAGGTGACCAACAAGACCGGCCTGATCGTGGGCTCCAAATTCATCAACGAATCCCAGGAAATCATGCTGATTTCCGCAGCGGGCATCATCATCCGGATGAACGCCGCTGATATTTCCACCTACGGAAGGAATGCCCAGGGCGTAAAGCTCATGGATCTGGAAGCAGGGGATAAAGTAGCCGCACTGGCCGTAGTGAATACGGTGGGTGAGGAAGAGTAAGAAAAAGGGGGGTGTTGCACGTTACGTGCAACACCCCCCTAGCTGTAGAGCCGCGTAGCGGCTCAAGTCTGGAGTCTGAAGTCTGGAGCCGAATGTTAAATTTGCATGCAAATTTTTGAATATGTAGAACCTTTGGACGAAATGATTGCTCAGATTGATTTCGATTCTGGTTTTACATAATCAAAAGGATCCGTCCAGCCAGGCGGATCCTGTCCTGAGGCTTCCGACTTCAGACTCCGGACTTCTGACTGAGGGGCTGTTGCTCATGCAACAGCCCCCTTTTCCTGTGGATATCCTGTGCACAAGTGGATAAGTGGCTCTGGATATTGTGGGGTGAACGGACTTTTGCACTATATCTGGGACTTACCCACAGAGTTATCCACAGGAAATGTGGATAACCTGACCATTTTTGTGGATAAGCCTGTTGATAAGTGGAAAACTTGACGGGATTTCCTCCATGGCTTATCCTGTTAAGAAAGAAAGCGGGACCGCTCCCGCTGAAGGAGGATACCAATGGCAGCACTGAACCAGAAAGCGGAAAGCTTCAAGCGTTTTGTAGAAAAGAAAGATCCCAAGGCCTTTGTGGTGGATCCCATCAAAGACGATCCGTTCCATACGGTGGTGTTCCGGTCCCATCTGGACGTGGAAGGGACTCCCCTCCAGCTGATCGTGGTACTGGATGACAGCGCCTTCGGGGTGATTCGGGTGCTGCTGGCTCCCAAGGCCCTGAAAGAAAGCAACAAAAAAGCCCTGCTGGAAATGCTGAACCAGTACAACAGCACCTACAAGGCTTTCAAATTCTATCTGGACAAGGAAGAATCCCTGATCATGGACACCTGCGTGATCTTCCGGGAACCCCAGGTGGACGGGAACATGATGTACGGCCTGTTCCAGATGATCAGCAAGGAACTGGACGAGAAGTACAAAGAAATCATGAAGACGATCTGGGAATAACAGCTGACAAAAGGGTCTGCTGACTGTTTTTTATACAGTCGGCAGACCCTTTTTCACAAACCGCACAAATTCCTCCATGGCCGGGTTGAAATGGAGGTCTTTGTTCCAGTCCAGGGTAATGAAGGCAGGCTGGAACTGACGGACGGACAGGGCATGGAGGTCCGGTTCCTGCTGGGCGATTTCTTCCGTCAGGAATCCGGCGGCCCCTTCGGACCGGATGTATTCCAGGATGGTGAACACCTGGGTGGTCTGGTGGAGGATCCAGGGATGGACCCCGCTCTGGGCAAACATGCGGCGGATGTAGGCGGTCTGGTCGAAATGGTCGGAAAACAGCACCAGAGGGATATTCCGGAGCTCCAGGAGATCCACCGCCTCTTTTTGGGCCAGGGGATGGTCCTGGCGGACGAACAGCTTCAGATAGCTTTTCCGCAGCAGCAGACAGTGGCTGGGTTCCTCCGGCAGCCGGTTGGTGACGCACAGGGCAAAGTCGATTTCCTGCCGGTCCAGCAGTTCGTAGAGCACCTTGGTGGTCTCTTCCACCGTTTCGATGGTGATCTGGGGGTGGGATTTCAGAAAGGCCCCGTGGATCTGGGGGAAGATGGTGTTTCCCCGCATGGTGGCGATGCCGATCCGGATCAGGGCCTTTCCGGTGCCCAGGGTACGGACCACCTGGCACAGGTTCCGGTAGTGGTTCTGGAACTGCCGGGCGTGTTCCAGGAGGATCCGGCCCCGGCGGGTGATCTGGATGTTGTTCCGGTTCCGCTGGAACAGGGCCACCCCGCATTCCTCCTCCAGTTCCCGGATGGCCTTGGAAATTCCCGGCTGTGAAATATGGCATTTTTCCGCCGCCCGGGAAAAACTCCCGCATTCGCAGACGGCGATGAAATATTCAATCTGAGTAAGTTTCATGATGGGCTCCTTGTTAAAAAACGGTCAGCGGTCAGCTGTCATTTTATTATAACCTGAAGTTTGGGTCAGAGAAAATAAAATATTGTACTTTTTCTGTTTCAATGGATACAATGGGCATACGAAAACAATCTGGAAACAACCTGTCCATGGCTGCTGTGCAGTGGGAAAGAGAGGAAATTATCATGACAATCAGCAAACGCGGTTATGATCTGCTGAATGATCCATTTTTGAACAAGGGAACGGCCTTCACCCGGGAGGAACGGAAAAAGTACGGACTGATCGGTATTCTGCCCCCTCAGGTGGAAACCATCGAACTCCAGGACAAACAGGCCTATGACAACTTCTGCGAACGGCCCAACAAGGCGGTCCAGCGCCATTACCTGATGAAGCTGTTCAGCCGGAACCGGACCCTGTTCTTCCATCTGTTCTCCCACCACCTGGAAAAACTCATGCCGGTGCTCTATGCTCCCGGGGTGGCGGAAAGTGTGAAGCAGTACAGCGAACTGTTCACCACTCCCCAGAACGCCGTGTACCTGTCCATCGACAATATGGACGACATTGAGGAATCCCTGAAGAACGGGGCTTCCGGCCGGGAAATCCAGCTGATTGTGGTCACCGACGGGGAAAGCATCCTGGGCATCGGGGACTGGGGCACCAACGGAGTGAGCATTTCCACCGGGAAGATCCTGGTGTACACCGCGGCCGCCGGCATCGATCCTGCCAAGGTACTGCCGGTGGTGCTGGATGCCGGGACCAACCGTCAGGCCCTGATCGATGATCCTCTGTACCTGGGACTCCATCACGAACGGATCAGCGACGAACGGTACGACGCCTTTGTGGATGCCTTCCTCCAGACCGCGGAAAAGCTCTTTCCTCATCTGTATGTCCATTTCGAGGACTTCGGACGGGAAAATGCCGCCCGTCTCCTGGAACGGTATGAAGACCAGTACGCGGTGTACAACGACGACATCGAAGGCACCGGAGCCGTGACCCTGGCTGCCATCCTGGGGGGCCTGAAAGCCTCCGGGGAAAAGCTTACGGACCAGACCTTCCTGTGCTTCGGGGCCGGTACCTCCGGCATGGGCATTGTCCGGCAGGTCTTTGAAGAAATGAAGCTCCAGGGGCTCAGCGAGGAAGAAGCCCGGAGCCGGTTCTATCTGGTGGACCAGCAGGGACTGCTGTTTGAAGATACGGAAGGGATGACGCCCCAGCAGAAACCCTATGCCCGGAAACGGAGTGAATTCCCGGCAGGAGCCAAACTGGACAATCTGGAAGACGTGGTGAAGGCCATCCATCCCACCATCCTGGTGGGAGCTTCCACCGCCGCCGGAGCCTTTACCAAGGAAATCGTCCAGGAAATGGCCGCCCATACTCCCCGGCCCATTATCTTCCCTTTGAGCAATCCGGCGGACCTGGCGGAAGCCAATGCTGACGACCTGCTCCACTGGACCGACGGAAAAGCCCTGGTGGCCACGGGTACCGCTTCCCGGAAAGTGGTGTATCACGGGACCATTTTTGAAATCGGCCAGGCCAACAACTCCCTGGTGTTCCCGGGGATGGGGCTGGCTGTGGCGGCCTGCCGGGCCCGGAAGGTTTCTCCCGGGATGCTGGCAGCAGCGGCCCATGCCCTTACCGATCTGGTGGACATGAAAAAGCCCGGGGCTTCCGTTCTGCCTCCTGTCCGGGAAATGGGGAATTTCACCAAGATCCTGGCGGAAAAAGTGGTGTGCCAGGCAGTGAAGGAAGGGCTGAACGGGATCCCTGTGGAAGATCCCAAAAAGGCCATCGAAGCCATCCAGTGGAAGGCGGAGTACAAAGAATTGTGAGAAAGGGGCGGAGCCCTTTTCTGTCAGCGGTCAGCGGCCGGATGATAAAATTTGCAAGCAAATTTTTGTGAATGGAAACGCAGCCTGCGGCTGCTAACCCACCACCCATACTGCGTATGGATACCCCCGCCCTTGTAAAGGGCGGATATACGCTCGGGCTGACGCCCATTGCTTTTCAGTATCAGGGTGCCCGCCCGCGTATTTGATATCCGCTTCGTAATCGGAATTAGTGAGGTTTGGCCGGAAGTAACAGGGTGCCCGCCCGCATATTTGTTATCCGCCCTTTACAAGGGCGGGGAACCAGCCGTTAGGCTGGTGGTGGGTTAGCAGCGTTAGCTGCGTTTCCATAAAGAAGCATCTGCCTTTGGCAGATGGTCTCCATTGGTGTATGACTAATGACGTAAGAGTGGCTGTTGCGCTGCAACAGCCTTTTTTCGTATGTAAAAATAAAATTATAAAATACAATTCTAATATATATGAACAGTACAACGAAAACTGTGAAGAAAGTTATAAAAATTAATATAAAACAACAAACAAAACGATTAAAATAGAGAAATTGTAATAAATTTATTGCGCCAATCCGTGTTACACCGTATAATATCCTCAACTTGCAGAATGGTAGGTCTTGCAGGAAATATTTGGGAAATGAAGGTGTGCAGCATGGTGGGATGGAAGAAGAAATTTGGTGTACTGACCCTGGCTTCCCTGATGGCAGTGAGCCTTATGGGCTGCGGCAAGGGTGGCAGTGCCAAAAGTGATGAGATCCGGATCGGGGCCCTGTTCGAACTGACCGGGGCTGTGGCCAACTATGGAAAATCCAGTCTCAATGGAGCCCAGATGGCCGTGGATGAAATCAACGGCAAGGGGGGCATCAACGGGAAAAAAATCAGACTGGTTTCCGCCGACAACAAATCGGAACCTTCGGAAGCCGGGAACCAGGCCACCAAGCTGATCACCAAGGACAAGGTGGCAGTGATCGTGGGGCCCTGCACCAGCGGCAGCACGGCAGCGGCTTCGCCTGTGGTCAGCGGCAGCAAGGTGCCCCTGATTTCCCCTTCTGCCACCGCCCCTGGGATCACCGTGGACGACAAGGGAAAGGTCCGGCCCTATATTTTCCGGGTCTGCTTTACCGATCCCTTCCAGGGAAAAATCCTGGCCACTTTTGCGGTGGATGAACTGAAACTGAAGAAAATCGCCATCTACAACGATTCCTCCAGCGACTATTCCAAAGGCCTGGCAGAGGTGTTTGCCAAGACCCTGGAAAGCAAGGGCGGGGAAGTGGTGGCCCAGGAAGCCTTCCTGGCCAAGGACCAGGACTTCAAGGCCACCCTGACCAAACTGAAGGCGGCCAATCCGGAAGCCCTGTATGTGCCGGCCTATTACGAAGAAGTGTCCAAAATCGTCAAACAGGCCCGGGAGGTGGGCATTACCTGTCCCATCCTGGGCAGTGACGGCTGGGATTCTCCCAAACTGGTGGAAATCGCCGGGGCCGATGCCTTGAACGGTACCTACTACAGCAGCTTCTATTCCTCCCAGGATACGGATCCCCATGTCCAGCAGTTCATCAAGGACTATCGGAAAAAATACAATGCAGAACCGGACGGCTTTGCCATCAACGGCTATAACTGCATCCTGGTGGCGGCGGAAGCCATCAAACAGGCAGGCAGCACCGACGGCACCAAGATCGCCAAAGCCCTGGAAGGTCTGAAAGATTTCCAGATGGCTACCGGGAAGATGACCGTGGATTCGGAACACAATCCCATTGTCAGCTGCGTGATCATCCGGATGAAGGACGGGCAGCCCCTGTTCTATAAGAAAATCAGTGCCTGAGGGGACAAATTGTCACGGCTTCCTTTGTTTTCAGAAAATGTCCTTTAAATAAATACAAAAATCCATCCAAAACGAACTAGTTCAAAAATGTACATAAAACAACTGTATATTTTTAAAAATCGTAATATGTTTTGTAAAAAAGAATGTTGCAAAAATGTGAATTAGTGCGTATAATAACTATAGCTTGCAAGGCCGACCGGTCATTTTATACGGGTCCCCGGCAAGAAATACCAGGAAAGCAAAGGTGTTGTTGATGAAAGCATGGAAAAAAGCGGTCGGCGCGCTGGCGATGACAACTCTCGTGGCGTCTATGTTTACCGGCTGCGGCAAGAAAGATGCAGCGAAAGACAATGGCAATGAAATCAAGATCGGTGCTTTGTTCGAACTGACGGGGAACGTAGCCAACTACGGCAAATCCACCTACAAAGGGGTACAGCTGGCGGTGGAACAGATCAATGCCAAAGGCGGCATCAACGGCAAGAAAATCAAGCTGGTGGAAGCGGACAACAAGTCCGAGCCTTCCGAATCCGGGAACGCAGCCACCAAGCTGATCACCAAGGATAAGGTTTCGGTTATCATCGGGCCGGCCACCAGCGGCTGCGTATCTGCCGCCACGCCGGTAGTGACCAACAGCAAGGTGCCTCTGATGGCTCCTGTGGCCACGGCTCCCGGGATCACCGTGGATGAAAAAGGCAAGGTACGGCCCTTCATCTTCCGTGCCTGCTTCACGGATCCCTTCCAGGGCAAACTGATGGCCAAGTTCGCCGTAGATACCCTGAAACTGAAGAACGTTGCGATTTTCTATGATTCTTCCAGTGACTACTCCAAAGGTCTGACGGATGTGTTCGGCAAGACCCTGGAAGAAAAAGGCGGCAAGGTGGTAGGCAAGGAAGCCTTCCTGGCCAAGGACCAGGACTTCAAGTCCGCACTGACCAAACTGAAAGCCACCAATCCGGAAGCTCTGTATGTGCCCGGGTACTACGAAGAAGTCTCCAAGATCATCAAACAGGCCCGTGAAGTTGGGCTGACCTGCCCGATCCTGGGCAGCGACGGCTGGGATTCTCCCAAACTGGCCCAGATCGCCGGTGCAGAAGCCCTGAACGGCACCTACTTCACCAGCGCTTATTCTGCCCAGGACAAGGATCCTCATGTCCAGCAGTTCATCAAGGACTACAAAGCCAAATTCAACGAAGAACCGGATACCTTCGCCATCCATGCTTACGATGGGACCCTGGCTGTGGCGGAAGCCATCAAACAGGCCGGCTCCACCGACGGCACCAAGATTGCTGATGCCCTGAGCAAGATCAAGGATCTGCAGGTTGCCACCGGCAAATACACCCTGGACCAGGATCACAACCCTGTTTCCGGCGGGATCATCATCGAAATGAAAGACGGCGTACAGACCTTCAAACAAAAGATTACGCTGTAAGAAACCATTACCATACGGCGTCGGATCGGTCTCCGGTCTGACGCCAAACTTTTTCACAAGGAGGGGTGCTTATGGATACCGGATCCTTTGCCCATCAGTTCGCCCAACAGATCGTCAATGGGGTATCCCTGGGCAGCATCTATGCCCTGATCGCTCTGGGCTACACCATGATCTACGGGATCATCAAACTCATCAACTTCGCCCACGGGGATATTTACATGCTGGGCGCCTATATCGGCTTTGTGGCCATTACCAAAGCCGGACTGCCGTTCTTTCCGGCCCTGATCGTGGCCATGATCGGGGCGGCCCTGGCCGGGATCCTCATTGAACGGATCGCCTACAAGCCCATGCGGAACGCGCCCCGGATTGCGGCTCTGATCACCGCCATCGGCGTTTCCTTCTTTCTGGAAAACGGCATGATCCTGCTGGTTTCTCCCCAGCCCCGGACCTTCCCGCCGATGTTCGCTCCCACGGTGTACCATATCGGGGGCGTGGTGGTGAACAACCAGCAGATCCTGATCCTGGTCAGCGCCCTGCTGCTGATGCTGGCCCTGACCTACATCGTCAACAAGACCAAGGCCGGGAAAGCCATGCGGGCGGTAAGCTATGATGCGGATGCTGCCAAGCTCATGGGCATCGACACCGACCGGGTGATTTCCACCACCTTTGCCCTGGGGTCCGCTCTGGCAGCGGCTGCCGGTGTGCTGGTGGGAATCTACTACAACTCCATTGATCCCCTCATGGGCATGATGCCCGGGATCAAAGCCTTTATCGCCGCCGTTGTGGGCGGCATCGGGATCCTGCCCGGTGCCATGCTGGGGGGCATCATCATGGGCCTGGTGGAAGCCATGGTCTCCGGCTTCTTTTCTTCCACCTATCGGGATGCGGCGGCCTTTGCCATCCTGATTCTGATCCTGCTCTACAAGCCGACCGGTCTGTTGGGCAAGAACGTGAAAGAGAAAGTGTAGGTGAATGCCATGAAGAGTTTACGTCAATCCCTCCACAAACAGGACCTGCTGGGTCTGGGAATCATGGTGATCCTCTTTGTTGTGTTCTACTTCCTCTTTGACGAAGAGATCCTGGATGATTACTGGGAAACCAACGTGATCCTGATCCTGATCAACATCATCATGGCTGTGAGCCTGAACCTGATCAACGGCCTTACCGGCCAGTTCTCCATCGGCCATGCAGGCTTTATGGCGGTAGGGGCCTATACCTCCGCCATCATCACCGTGAAGCTGGGGATGGATTTCCCCATTGCTCTCATTGTGGCCACCGTGTCCGCCGCCTTCCTGGGCTTCCTGATCGGCATGCCCACCCTGCGGCTCAACGGGGACTATCTGGCCATTGCCACCCTGGGCCTGGGGGAAATCATCCGGATCGCCATCCTGAACATCGACTATGTGGGCGGGGCCTCCGGCTTTATGGGGATCCCCCGGCTGACCACTTTCCCCATTGCCTTCTGGATCACGGTGTTCGTGGTCTATTTCATCAAGAACTTCAAGAATTCCGCTGACGGCCGGGCCTGCCTGGCCATCCGGGAAAATGAGATCGCCGCGGAAACCATGGGCATCAACACCACCAAGTACAAGGTGATGGCCTTCACCATCGGCGCCGGGTTTGCCGGTACCGCGGGTGCCCTGTTCTCCCATTACTACTACATCGCCCATCCTGCATCCTTCACCTTCATGCGTTCCTTTGACGTACTGACTATGGTGGTGCTGGGAGGTCTGGGCTCCATCAGTGGGTCCATTTCCGGGGCTGTGCTGCTGACGGCCATTTCTGCCGCCCTGGCAGATTATCCGGAATGGCGGATGGTGATCTACTCCATCGTCCTGATCGTCCTGATGCTGAACCGGCCTCAGGGAATCTTCGGCAACAAGGAACTGAGCCTGAAAATGTTCCAATCTATGAAACTGGGAGGTGGGTCTCGTGGCGGAACTGCTCAAAGTGAATAACGCGTCCATGATCTTTGGGGGCCTCCGGGCTGTATCCAACCTGACCATGCAGATCGACGAAGGAGAACTGATCGGTCTCATCGGCCCCAACGGCGCCGGGAAAACCACGGCCTTCAACATGCTCACCGGGGTGTATGAACCCTCTGAAGGGGAAATCACCTTCAACGGTCAGCGGATCAACGGAAAGAAACCCTACCAGGTGACCCAGATGGGGATCGCCCGGACCTTCCAGAACATCCGGCTGTTCTCAGAACTATCGGTGCTGGACAATGTAAAAATCGCCTTCAACAGCCAGGTCCGGTACGGTCTGGTGGAAGCCATCGGCCGGTTCGGCCGGTATTTCAAAGAAGAGGAATCCATCGAGGAAAAGGCCCTGGCCCTGCTGAAAATCTTCCACCTGGAAAAGCTCCGGGACGAAACCGCCAAGAACCTGCCCTATGGGGAACAGCGGCGGCTGGAAATTGCCCGGGCCCTGGCTACCTCTCCCAAACTGCTGCTGCTGGACGAACCGGCAGCGGGTATGAATCCCCAGGAAACCAAGGAACTGATGGAAATGATCCGGTGGATCAAAAAGGAATTCAACCTGAGCATCCTCCTGATCGAACACGACATGGGCCTGGTCATGAACGTGTGCCAGCGGATCTATGTGCTGGAATACGGCATCTGCATTGCCAACGGCACCCCTGAGGAAATCAAGCACAACAAACGGGTCATCAAGGCCTATCTGGGCGAGGAGGTATCCTGATGCTCACCATCAAAAATCTGAATGTCTACTACGGGGCCATCCACGCCGTGAAGGATCTGAACATGGAAGTGGGGGATGGGGAAATCGTCACCCTGATCGGTTCCAACGGGGCCGGGAAATCCACCACCCTTCATACCATTTCCGGACTGATCAAACCCAAAACCGGCAGCATCCTCTATAAAGGGGAAGAAATCGTGGGAATCCCTGCCCACAAACTGGTGGGACGGGGGCTGGTCCAGGTGCCGGAAGGCCGTCACGTGTTTGCGGAAATGACGGTTATGGAAAACCTGGACATGGGGGCCTATCTTCGGACCGACAAAGACGGCATTGCCCGGGACAAAGAGAGAGTCTTTGAAAAATTCCCCCGTCTGAAGGAACGGGTCAGCCAGACCGCCGGCACCCTGTCCGGCGGGGAACAGCAGATGCTGGCCATGGGCCGGGCTCTTATGAGCCGTCCCCAGCTGCTGATCCTGGACGAACCTTCCATGGGGCTGGCGCCCCTTCTGGTGCGGGAAATCTTCTCCATCATCAAGGAAATCAACAGTGAAGGCACCACGGTCCTCCTGGTGGAACAGAACGCCAACATGGCCCTGTCCATTGCAGACCGGGCCTATGTACTGGAAACCGGGCGGGTGGTCCTGTCCGGGACGGCCGCCGAACTGGCAGCCAGTGAAGCCGTGCAGAAAGCCTATCTGGGCGGCTGACAAGGAGGCAGAACCATGCAAGTGAAAGATCTGATGACCAAAGTTGTAAAAGTAGTCACCGGGGAACAGTCCCTGCTGGAAATTCGGGAACTGATGCTGAACAACAACCTGCGCCGGATCCCGGTGGTGGACGGAGACGGCCACCTGAAGGGCATTGTCACCGACGGGGATGTGGCCCGGGCCACGCCTTCCGACGCCAGTACCCTGGACCGGTATGAAGCCAACTACATCCTGGGCAAACTGAAAGCCAAGGACCTGATGACCAAGGCGGTGATCACCGTCAAGGCGGAAGACGGGGTGGAAACCGCCGCCTATCTCATGTACAAATTCAAAATCGGAGCCCTGCCGGTGGTGGATACCGCCAACAAAGTGGTGGGGATCATTTCCGATACGGATGTGTTCAAGGCCTTTGTGGACCTGTTGGGCTATGCCAAGACGTCCACCAAGATCACTGTGGATACCCAGGACCGGGTAGGGGTGCTGGCCGAGCTGGCAGACATCTTCAAGAAACGGGGCGTAAACATCATTTCCGTCCTGACCCGGAAGATCGGACCCAAACGGGCTGCCATTACCGTACGGGCTGATCTGACAAACGCCATGGACATCATCCAGACCATCCGGGATGCCGGGTTCGTGATCACCGACATTTCCACCCTGAAAGTAGATGATGCCCATGAAAACTGACACGGATTACAAAGTGGGGGACATTGTCCGGATGAAAAAAGCCCATCCCTGCGGATCCTATGAATGGGACGTGCTCCGGGTGGGCATGGACTTCGGCATTAAATGCCGGGGCTGCGGCCATTATGTGCTGCTGCCCAGGGCCAAGTTCGAAAAGGCCGTGCGGGAAGTCCTGGTGCATAAGGAAGATTGAAAAAAGGGGCTGTTTCACAGCCCCTTTTTTCATGTTATAATGGGGGGCAAAGCAGAAAATTTCCGGAGGTGTCAGTTATGAAAAAGTGGTTGGGAGCCTGTGTGACGGGCCTGCTCCTGACGGTCCTTCCCCTGCCGGCCCTGGCCGTCCACTGGATGACCCTGGGGGGCAGCGAAGAGGGCCGGATCTTTATGGACCGGGACAGCCTGAAACGGCCGGAGGACACCTCCCTGCTGGTCTGGGAGAAAGTTCTCTGGGATCAGCCCGATGCCAAAGGAATGACTGGCGAACTCCGGCACCGGGAATACGACATGAAGGGGAAAAAGTGGCGGCAGTTGAGCAGCTATCAGCTGGATGCCAAAGGGAGAAAGACTGCCGGGAACCGGAAAATCCAGGAATGGCAGGAATTCCAGCCCATGACCAGTCTCTTTACCCGGGCCCGGTACGAATGGGATTATTCCCGGTGGCGGGGACCCTGGGTGTTCATTAAGACCCTCCCTGGTCTGGGCCGGAAATGGTTCAATCCGGATTCCCTGGAAAAAAAAGGCCCCAACACCTATCAGGTGTGGGAAAAGACCGTCATGAAAAAGCCGGTGAACGGCACCAAGATCCTGGTGTCCCAGACTCGGTATGATGTAAAGAACGAAAAGGCGAAGACCCTGTATCTGTGTACCTTTGACGAAGAGAACAACATGACCGATCACTATGCGGTGAACGATGTGTGGAACAAAAAAGGCGACACCTACGGAGAATATATCGGGGACCAGCTGGCCACCTATTATGCAAAGCATCCCCAGAAAAAGCAGAGGAGCAAATCATGAAAACCTGTCCCAAATGTCATAAAATCTATGAGGATTCCCAGAATTTCTGTTCGGAAGACGGCACCCCCCTGGTGCTGACTCCGGTGAGCCAGGCCATGCGGGGGGACGGCGCCCAGCCGGAACAGCCGGCAGTACCGGCGGAACCGGCTCCTGATCAGAAGGGACAGGGGACGGCCGGGGAAACCCAGGGCCAACAGACCTGGCAGCAGCAGAGCCAGGGGAACTGGCAGCAGGGGTACCAGCAACAGCAGTACCAGCAGTACGGTCCCAACGGGAACCCCAGCTTCAGCGCCCGGTTCCAGGCCAACATCCCCGATGCCAACACCTGGAAACCCATGTACTTCTCCTTCAACGGGCGGATGAGCCGGGGAACCTATATCTGCCGGTGGCTGGTGCTGCTGCTGGCAGCGGTGATCATCGGCCTTATCTGCGGCATCCTTCCTTTCCTGGCTCCTTTGGGCTATCTGGCACTTCTGGGGCTTTTTGTATCCCAAATTTCCCTGGCGGTCCGGCGGCTCCACGACCGGGGCCATTCCGGCTTCTGGATGTTTGTTTGTGTGGTGCCCGCCCTGAACCTGCTCATGTTCCTGTACCTGCTTTTTGCAGAAAGCCAGCCGGGTCAGAATGAATATGGACTGGCAGAATAAAAAAGTTGTTGACAGCTGTCTCTGTTTTTGATATTATATACAAGCTTTCTCTTTGAGAAGGCAACAACCGACTGGGTTTCCAACAACGAAATGTTTCAACTGAAACATTGAAAGAAAAAAGTTGTTGACAAAGAAACGAAAGTCTGGTATTATATAGAAGCTGTCGCTGAGACAGCGAGACGAACTTTGAGAACTGAATATTGTTGACAGATGTGCGGGTCAAGTCACTTTTAGTGATGAGATCGAGTCACCTGGATGACAACCAGGTTAAAAAATCAAAGCTAGTTTTTCG
>NZ_DBMBXK010000008.1:0-128738 GCF_057597765.1 Acidaminococcus sp.
AAAAAGTAACGAAATCGGATAAAGATGCTTTTCAAGGAATATATGGCGTAATGCTTGCTATTCTCAGTTTTCTGGATAATGCTTATTTGCGTTCTCTATTTATTCAAGAATTTCTGGTGATCATTTCATCAGATCGTAATGAAGAAATGTTTAGTGGATATGCGCAAATTACTAAAATGCCGACTGATATAAAATCTCGGTTTTCAAAATATTACCAGCACCTGCAAAAAGGAGCTCCATTATGAATCTTTTTCAACTCAAACATTAAATAAAAATCCCCGCCGGTACTGCGAATACCGACGGGGAAAGAGTAACCACCCTACCAAAGGGGCTTACTGTATCATTTTACCACAGGAGCCCCTACCCTAGCTACATAAGGAGGCATTTTTATGTGGATCGAACAACGAAAAGATGGGAAATACGTCTATCGTGAAAAGTACCTGGCGCCCAGCGGCCGATGGAAGACGGTTTCCGTGACTTACACCAATCGCACCAGGGCCACCGTCAAGCGTGCTTCTGACCACCTGGAAGAAGTGATCCGGCAGAAGTCTGCTCCCCCGGCTCAGACGGTCACCATCCAGCAGATGGTAGATGACTATATCAAGGCCCGGAAGCCGGAAGTGAAGCCCATCACCTTCACCGTCTACGAACGGGCCAGGAAACGGCTGTTGGGTTATTTTGAGCCGGAGCGATTGGTGGCCACCATCATCGCCAGGGAATGGCAGACCTATTTCGACGGCATAGGCCGGGATCATACGCCGGGCGTGGCCAAAACCTTATATCAGTTCGTGAAGGCTGCCATGGAGCAGGCTGAGCGGCTGGACGGTCTCAGTGCCGTACCCATCCACCGGGTCCGGGTGCAGATGCCTTACAAGACCGTGGCCACAGTAAAGGCTGCGGCTGAGAAATTTTTGACCAGGGACGAGCTCCAGGAAGTCCTGGGACTGATCCGGGACCAGTACCCCTACATTGCAGAAATCTGTGAATTCCAGGCTCTGACAGGACTCCGCTATGGGGAACTGGCAGCCCTGCGGGACGTAGACTATGATCCGGTGAATCACATCATCGATGTGAACGCCACCCTGAATTTTAATCTCAAGGGGAACCGGACATTCCGGGGATCTCCGAAGAACATTTACTCCATCCGGAAGGTGGCCCTCAGTGACCGGGCGGTGGAGATCATTGAACAGTTCATCCGGGCCAATGATGCCGCCAGACCCCTTTCCCCCTTCCCAGGTTACAAGCTGCCGGACCACTTTATCTTCGTTTCCCGCCGGGACGGGTATCCCCTGGACATTTCCTATGTGAACCACATCCTGCGCCGGATCCAGTACAAGAAGAAGCTGACCACCCACATCTTCCGACACACCCACATATCTATCCTGGCCGAACAGGGCGTGCCTCTGAAGGCCATCATGCAGCGTGTGGGCCACAATGAACCCAGGACCACTATGGCTGTATATACCCACGTGACGGACCAGATGGAAAAAGAGACCGTAGACAAGCTCAATGCCCTGGATATCTAAGGAAAAAGCTATGCCCACTTTCTGCCCACTTTTCTGTCATCGAAAGGCAACTATGCTGTATTTATGCAATATCCAACGATTTTTCCCCTCATCTCCACCAATGCTTATTACGGGAACGGGTTAGCGTCACATACTGTTAAAAACCTTGTAAACATGCGGGTTTTGGGGTTTTTAAACCAGTTTGGACGTTTCACACCGTTCCTTTTTTCATGCCTGTTTTGCCAACTTTTTGCCAACTTTTCAAAAATCAGCAGAGCAAAATTTGCGCACTTTTTCAAAGTCTGGAAAGCCGCGTTCCACACCGGCTGCCAGAGCCAGGGCCATAGTTTTCACATTCTTCATCTTGCATCTCTCCTTTTTGTGCATAAAAATAGGGCAGCCGGTTTCCCGGTGCCCTTGTATAACACTATGAAATTCAGGCAGAAGAAAAGCCCGCTGCCGGAGCAGGGGGATTTTCTTCGATAAAAATCAGTTTGGATTTGCCCATTTTTTTGCTTCGTCAAAAGCTTTTTTTAACGTACCATTTTCATCATCTTCAACAATTTCAAACTTACCAGATACCTCACTATCCAGCAAACGAGGTTCGTTAATCAAATAAACATAGTCTTCTCCCGAATCATCTATGATTTTTATCCAAGGAACCTTGACCCCAACAACTGCATAAATTTTATTACTTGTAAACGCATCTACCCCTTGATTGGGGCCAATATACCTAACTTTCATCTTATTTTCTCCTCTCAACAGGCCATCCTTTTACTTTAAAGTCAATACTTTTTATCGTTTTTACATTAGCCAGGCATTGCCGTTTTTCTCAACCTGGCATGATGCGTTTGGCCACATACCGGCTTTTCTCCTGTATGGCGTTCTGGAGGGCTCTCTGGGCGGTTTTTTCTCTGCCGCCGCTCCATCATTCGTCCGTGCATACGGGATGACCGGGCGGGATTGCTTCGCAGCCCTTGGTCATCCCCCTACGGATTTCTACCGGCCAATCGGTTAGGCTCCGCAGGGCCGGTCGCAGCGGTTCGGTCTCGAGTCTCGAGACAAAAAAGGGATGTTGCCCGTGCAACATCCCTTTTTCTTTTACATCCCCTGCTTCTTGATGAAGGCCCGGATGGGTCCGAACCCTTCGATTTTGTTCAGGGTGTCTCCCTGGGTTACCAGCAGGGTGGGTGCGCTCTGCACCTGGTATTTTTCCGCCAGTTCCGGATGTTCTTCGGCGAAGATCTCTGTAAAGGCGGCTCCGTGTTTTTCCAGTTCTTTCACAGCCATTTTGCAGTTGGGGCAGGTGTGGGTCCCGAACAGGATCCAGCCTTTGTCCCTGCCGGCGCTGACCACCTGTTTGGCTTCAGTGGGAGCCGGTTTCACCGCCGGTTTGCGGAACTGGGGCCGCTGGCCTTTGGCTTCTTCTTTGTTCAGATGGGATTGGCCCAGGTCATAGACTTTCCGGTCCTTGAATTCCTGGATCTTCCCGTCGTTCCAGTTCTGCACCGGCCGGTAGTACCCGGTGATCCGGCTGTAGACTTCAGTCTTCTTGCCGCAGTAGGGGCAGGTGTACTGTTCCCCATTCAGGTACCCGTGTTCCCGGCAGATGCTGTAGGTGGGAGACAAGGTAAAATAGGGCAGCTTGTAGTTGTTGGCAATCTTCCGCACCAGACCGGCAGCAGAGTTCCAATCCGGCAGTTTTTCGCCCAGGAAGGCATGGAACACGGTGCCGGAGGTGTACAGGGTCTGGAGGTCATCTTCCATATCCAAAGCCGTGAACAGATCTTCCGTATACCCCACCGGCAGATGGGAGGAGTTGGTGTAATACGGAGTGCCGTGTTCGTTGGCGGTGATGATGTCCGGATACTGTTCCTTGTCGTGTTTGGCCAGCCGGTAGGTGGTGGATTCCGCCGGAGTGGCTTCCAGGTTGTACAGGTCTCCGTACTGTTCCTGGTAGTCCTTCAACCGTTCCCGCATATGGGTCAGCACTTCCTTGGTGAATTCCAGGGTTTCCGGATGGGTCAGGTCCTTCCGGAGCCAGTTGGCGTTGAGCCCCACTTCGTTCATGCCGATGAGCCCGATGGTACTGAAGTGGTTCTTGAAGGTGCCCAGGTACCGTTTGGTGTAGGGATAGAGCCCGGCATCCAGCAGCTTGGTGATTACGGTCCGTTTGGTCTTCAGGCTCCGGGCGGCAATGTCCATCATATGGTCCAGCCGGTCATAGAAGTCCTGTTTGTCTTTGGCCAGGTAAGCAATCCGGGGCATGTTGATGGTGACCACCCCTACGGACCCGGTGGATTCCCCGGACCCGAAGAAGCCCCCGGATTTCTTCCGCAGCTCCCGGAGATCCAGCCGCAGCCGGCAGCACATGCTCCGGACATCGCTGGGTTTCATGTCGGAATTGATGTAGTTGGAGAAGTAGGGAGTGCCATATTTGGCGGTCATTTCAAAGAGCAGCCGGTTGTTTTCCGTATCGCTCCAGTCGAAATCCTTGGTAATGGAATAGGTGGGAATGGGATACTGGAAGCCTCTCCCGTTGGCGTCCCCTTCGATCATGTTTTCGATGAAGGCCTTGTTCACCATATCCATTTCCTTCTTGCAGTCCCCATAGGTGAAGTCCTGTTCCTTACCCCCCACAATGGCAGGCACGTCTTTCAGGTCGTCGGGGACGGTCCAGTCCAGGGTGATGTTGGAAAACGGTGCCTGGGTACCCCACCGGCTGGGAGTGTTCACCCCGTAGATGAAGGACTGGACGCACTGCTTCACTTCCTTGTAGCTCAGGTTGTCCTTTTTCACAAAAGGCGCCAGATAGGTATCAAAAGAAGAGAAAGCCTGGGCTCCGGCCCATTCGTTCTGCATGATGCCCAGGAAGTTCACCATCTGGTTGCACAAGGTGGACAGGTGGCTGGCGGGAGAAGAGGTGATCTTCCCGGAAATGCCCCCCAGTCCTTCCTGGATCAGCTGTTTCAGGCTCCAGCCGGCGCAGTAGCCGGTGAGCATGCTCAGATCGTGGATATGCATGGCGGCGCTTTTGTGGGCGTCGGCCACTTCCTTGTCATAAATTTCATTCAGCCAGTAGTTGGCGGTAATGGCTCCGCTGTTGGACAGGATCAGGCCCCCTACGGAATAGGTGACCGTGGAATTTTCCTTTACCCGCCAGTCATTCACATGGAGGTAGTTGTCCACCAGATCCTTGTAGTTCAGCAGGGAGGAATTCACGTTCCGGATCTGCTCCCGCTGTTTCCGGTACAGGATATAGGCCTTTGCCACATCGGCATAGCCGGAATCGGACAGTACCTTTTCCACACTGTCCTGGATGCTTTCCACGCTGATCAGATTGTCTTTGATCTTGGGATCGAAGTCGGCAGTGACCTGCAGAGCCAGCATATTGATGATGCTGGGATGGTAGTTTTTATGAAGTGCTTCGAATGCTTTGGTAATGGCGCTGCTGATCTTGGTCACGTCAAAATCAACGATCTGGCCATCGCGTTTTACCACTGAATACATGGCTCCATTCCCTCTTTCTCTTGATTGCTCTTCCAAAATGCTCTTTCATTGTAGCCCGTATTGGAACGCTTGTCAATATATGGTAGTGAGATACAACGTTGTATACTAGATGTTGTGTTAAATACCCCTCAGGCCTACTTTGTCCGCCAGAGGCTCCAACAAGGCTGCATACCGTTCCAGGGATTTTTTATCCGGAGCAGTGAAGCCGGCAAAGGGGACGGTGTCCCGGTCCTTGAAAGCCTGGAGATAAAAAGCCGGGATCTTTTTCCCTTTTTTGGCAAGGAGCGGCTCCAGGTAATCCCGGATTTTTTCAAACGAACGTTCGGTGTGGAGTTGTTCCACAACGGTTGTACGAAGCTCGAAGGGGACGGATCCGGAAAGGAGCTTATCCAGGCTCCCGGTTACCTGTTCCAGAGGGGATGCCTCCCGGCCCACAGTAAGGGCGTAGTCTTCCGGGGCGTTTTTCCAGTCCATGGCCACGTAATCCACCAGGTGCCGGTTCAGGATCTCTCCCAGAAGGTCCGGATAACACCCGTTGGTATCCAGCTTCACCAAAAGATCTTTTTCCTTCAGCCGTGCCAGGAAGGCTGCCAGATCAGGCTGGAGACAGGGCTCTCCTCCGCTGACCACCACACCGTCCAGGATGCCTTTCCGGGCGTCCAGATAAGCCAGGACTTCCTGGATATCCTGGGCAGGCAGCGGGCCTTCCAGAAGCTCGCTGTTGTGGCAGTAGGGGCACCGGAGATTGCATCCCCCGGTAAACAACGTGCAGGCCACTTTCCCCGGATAATCCACCAGAGAAACTTTCTGCCAGCCGGCAATGTGCATGGTTCTCCCTCCCCTCTTTGGCAAATCGGTATCATTATATCACGGAAGAAAAAATAATAAAGACTTGACAAAAACGTGTGTTCATGGGAAGCAAGGCAGGATGCGGCTGGGGAAATTTTCTCAAATACGGGAAAAGAGGACCCCTGGAGCAGGATCCTCTTTTGGATGGAATGGATATTCTGTTGCCAATCTTTTGCTTACAGCCCCATGGCCATCTGCATGGTATGTGCAATGTCCAGGAACTTACTGATGATAATGGCGTTGGTGATGTTGCTCAGGAACCCGCCGATCACCGGTACCACGAAGAAGGCCAGTTTGGAGTACCGATACTTCTTGCAGACGGCGGTCATGGTCACCATGGAAACGGGCACAGCCCCCAGGCCGAACCCGGTGTGGCCAACGGCAATCACTGCGGCGTCGTAGTTCTTGCCCATTCCAAAGAAGTCCACGAAGTAAGCATAGAAGATGATGAACACAGCCTGTACCATGCACAGGATGAACAGCTGGAGCCCCATGCCGGCCAGGGTCCACAGTTTCATGGAAATGATGGACATAGATACGAACAGCCCCAGGGAGAAATCCCCAACAGTGTCGATGCCTTCATACAGGGCGGTATGATCTTCCCCTTTCTTGGCGTCAAAGAACAGACGGATCAGGATGCCGGCAAACATGCAGCATACGTGGATGGGGACAGGGCGGTATGATCTTCCCCTTTCTTGGCGTCAAAGAACAGACGGATCAGGATGCCGGCAAACATGCAGCATACGTGGATGGGGAAGGAAATGTGCAGGGCTTTCAGTACGGTGAAGAACGCACCGCCGACCCCCAGCGCGAAGCACATCAGGTACATGGCCTGGACAATATCCCCTTTGTGCATCAGATTGCCCATGGTGGATTTTCCGGATTCTTCTTCCATTTCACCTTTTCCATCCAGGGCAGGATCTTCCAGGTGATGTCTCCGGACAATGAACCGGCCAAAAGGCCCGCCGATGATGGCCCCGGAAATCAGACCAAAGGTAGCAGCTGCAATGGCCGCTTCCAGAGCATTGCTCTGACCGAACTGTACGGCAATGGGTGCAAAGGCGGCAGCGTTGCCGTGGCCCCCGGTCATGGGAATGGAACCGGTCATCATGGACAGCAGAGGCGGAACCTTCAGCACCGTGCCCAGGCCCAGAGCGATGGCATTCTGGATGGCTGCCAGGACGGCAGCGGAAATGCAGAACAGCACCACATATTTGCCCCCGGTCTTCAGCAGGCTCAGGCTGGCGGCAGCACCGCTGGCAGCAAAGAAGATGCAGTAGAACAGGCTGTTGGCCACTTTGTAATCAAACTGCAGCTCGCAGATCCCGGCGTTGTAAAGGCACAAACTGATAATGGCAAAAATCGTACCGCCGACAACTGCACCAGGCAGACAGTACTTTTTCAGGAACGGGAATTTGGCTCTCAGCCAGTCGCCGAACCAGATAGAAAGTACTCCCAATGCCAGTGTGTGGAACATGGATAATTTGATAATCATCCTCTCCATAATGAACCCCCCTTAAAGATATAAAGTATGATTCCAGATTGGCTGTCCCGCTCCAGAAGGGACAGCCGGTTTACATGTTCAATTTTAGCAAAGAAACTGTGAAATCTCAAGGATATTTTCCGAATATTGTTAACTGTAACTGTATTTTTATTATTTCCAATAGTCGTTTGTGTGTATTCTGTATACATATAAAAAAGGGGTGTTGCACCTTCCGTGCAGCATCCCCTTTTCTGTCAGCGGTCTTTTCATATACAAAAAAGCGGTCCCCTGGAGTGGGACCACTTTTTGTTTCGCTGGATTTCCTGCTTCGATCAGAGAACGAAGTTGGAGAAAATGGACAGGAAAATCGGGTTGTAGATATCGTCGCAGATAACGGACCAGGACGGATACAGAACCCAGGCAACGGTGTGCCAGCCGTATTCTTCCATAACGGCTTTTTCGTTGGCCACAGCGTTGGGGCCGGAGCCGCAGCCCCAGCCGCAGTTCCCTGCGGTCATAACAGCAGCACCGTAATCCCGGCCGAACACGTTGTAGGAAACCAGGATGCCGAACAGAGCCATAAAGATGGCCTGTGCCAGGAGAACCACACCCATCTGGCCGGCTACAGGAGCCAGGGCGGTGATGTCGATGGTCATCAGCACCAGAGCCAGGTACAGTTCCAGAAACATATCCTGGATGGCGTTGAATTCAGGCACATAGGTGTCTTTGCCCATGGATTCCAGCAGGTTCCGGCAGATGGCGCCGGCGAACAGGCACCCAATGAATTTCGGCATGGAAATCATGGGGATGTTGTCCAGCAGGCAGTAGATGGGCATACCGATGGCAGCGAACAGCAGGGAGTAAGCAAAAGCAACTACCATTCTCTGGTTGTCCAGTTTGTTGATGGTTTCCTTGGTTTCCTTCTGAGGCTGATCGTTGGGGTCAGCTTTCAGGTGATGCCGGTGGATCAGGAAGGCAGCTACAGGGCCGCCGATCAGGGAGCCCATGATGTTGCCCATGGTGCCGGCTGCCACCCCTACGGTCGTGGCATCTGCCGCGCCTCTGGCTTCAAAGATCGGCCCGAAAGCGGAAGCGGTACCAACACCGCCGGACATGGAAGCGGAAGAGCACTGGAGAGCCAGCAGCGGATGCAGGCCAACCAGATTGCCCACCACAACCCCAAGGATATCCTGGAGCGTGATCAGCAGGCAGGCAGCCACAGCAATGGCGACCACCAGCTTGCCGCCGGCTTTCTTGATCAGCTGAGTGCTGAACCCGTAGCCCACGCACAGGAAGAACAGGTTCTGGCACAGGTCTTTCATGATTTTGGTATCAAATTTAAAAGCAATGATACCGGATCCTTTGATGATGGCAATAATAATGGAAATGATAATACCGGAAACAACAGGTGCCGGGATGGCATATTTTCTCAGTACCTTGCTGTGGGCCACCAGGAACCGGCCCAGGAAAATCACGATGGCCGCAATGCCCAAGGTAGTCAGATACTCGAACTTGAACGTTGCGACGCTCCCTGCTTTGGCTGTCAAAGTACCGAAGTACTTCATAATTGCAGGCGACATACAAAAGACCCCCTCTGAAATAATAAAAGATTATGAAACCTTGCGCAACAGCACTGTCCCCTCCAGAAGGACAGTCCCTCGTTACGGCTATCATTGTAGCATACTTCCGATTAAATAACAAGAGAATAATCAGAATATTACCAACTATAATTTTGACCTTATTCGTCTTTTAACGAAATCGTGTGTACACTGAATATACAGTATACAGTATTTTCCTATAAATAAAAGTGATTGGCCTGCAAGTATGATGACAAAAAAATTGGGGCTGCTGCCGAAGCAGCAACCCCAATTTTAGACTACCGGATCGATCAATCCCCGGTTCCTCATTTCATTGGCTTCTTCCCGCAGCCGCTCAATCCGCTTTTCCGTAGGCGGATGGGTGCTGAAAATGGCCTGGGCATCTTTGGCGGAAAACGGGGAAATGATGAACATGTGGGCAGTGGCTTCGGTGGCCCTGGGCATGGTCCGGGTACGGGCGTACCCTTCGATCTTTTCCAGAGCGTCCGCCAGGGCATCCGGGTCCCCGCTGAGCTGTCCCCCGGTAAAGTCAGCCATGTATTCCCGGGTACGGGAAATGGCCAGCTGTATAATGGCCGCCGCCAGAGGGGTCAGCACCAGCATCAGCACCCCGGCCATGGGGTTGTTCCGCCGGTCATCCCGGTCTCCCCCGAACCAGAAGGCAAACCGGGCCATGACGGAAATGATCCCGGCCATGCCGGCGGCAATGGTGCTGATCAAAATATCATTGTGCTTCACATGGCTCATTTCGTGTCCCAGGACCCCGGCCACTTCCCGGGGGGTAAGCATTTCCATGAGCCCTGTAGTAACGCACACCGCCGCATGTTCCGGATTCCGTCCGGTAGCAAAGGCATTGGGCAGCATGGTATCCACCACATACACCCGGGGCATGGGCAGCTGGGCCCGGCGGGCCAGGCTTTCCACAATGCCGTACAGCTGGGGAGCGCTCTGAGCGTCCACCGGCTGGGCCCCGTACTGGGCAATGACCAGTTTGTCACTGTACCAGTACAGCAGCACATTGGAAATCAAAGAAAAGGCCAGCATCACGGTCATGCCGCTGCTGCCGCCGATATAGTCGCCGATCAGCAGCAGGAGACCGGTCATCAGGCCCATTAAGAGTGTGGTTTTCATCATGTTTTTTCACCTCGTTACGCTCTGGGATGGGTTTTGTCGAAGACTTTTTTCAGCCGGTTGTTGGTAAGATGGGTATAGATCTGGGTGGTGGAAATGTCCGCATGGCCCAGAAGCTCCTGGACCGTCCGGAGGTCCGCCCCGTTGTCCAGCATGTGGGTGGCGAAAGAATGCCGGAGGATGTGGGGTGTAAGAGGCTTCTGGATCCCCGCCTTCACTCCGTAGGCCCGGATGATCTGCCAGAACCGCTGACGGGTAATGCCGGTGCCCCGGATGGTCAGGAACAGGCTGTCATCGTCCTTCCCGTTCTTCACAAAAAGAGGCCGCACTTCCGCCAGGTACTTTTTCAGGAACTGGATGGCGTACTGTCCCAGAGGGATCAGCCGCTCCTTGGATCCTTTCCCGTAGGCGATCACATACCGGGTCTCCAGGTTCACACTGGCCCGTTTCAGGTTCAGCAGTTCGGAAACCCGCATGCCCGTAGCGTACATCACTTCCAGCATGGTCCGGTCCCGGAAACCTTCCGGCTGGGTCAGGTCGGGAGCGGAAAACAGCTGCTTCACTTCCTCCAGGCTCATGACCTTGGGAAGCACCACTCCCCGGCTCCCTGCTTCCACCACTTCCGAAGGATCCTCTTCCAGGAACCCTTCGGCGGTCATAAAGCGGAAAAAGGCCTTGAGGGCCGCCAGTTTCCGGGAAGCAGAGGTGGGGGCGTACTGGTGCTGCTTCAGCATCCGCATGTACCCCAGGATATCTTCCCGCTGGACTTCTTCCAGGGGCTTTTTGATCCAGCCTGCAAACAGACGGAGATCCCGGCCATAGGATTCCCGGGTGTTGTAGGCCAGCCCCAGTTCCACTGTCAGATATTCCAAAAACAGATTGATTTCTTTTTCCAGTTTATTCCTTAGTGACACCCTGATCATTCCCTTTTTTCAGCACTAGAATTGCCTCGTTTTCCAAGGGAGCGATGGTGGAGATGGCATGTTTGTAGATCAGCTGCTGCTTCCCTTCACTTTCCATGATGACAGTGAAGTTGTCGAAGCCCCAGACCCGTCCCCGGACCTGGAAGCCGTTGAGGAGATACACCACAATGGTCTTTTTTTCGCTGCGTACTCTGTTCAGGAAACTGTCCTGCAAATTCAGAGGTTTGTTGGTTCCTGTTGTCATCGTATTTCCTTCTCTCTGTTGGGATTTTGGTACGGAGTCTGCCTGGGCAGTATCCGCCTTGAGCTTCAGTGGCCGAAGGGCCGCTTAACGCCTCAGGGTTCCTGTTGCGGAATAAACTTCTGTTCTGCCAGGGCTGCCAGCATGGCTGCGACACATTTCCCGTAATCGGGAGGATCGTCCAGCTGGAACCACTGGATGTAGGGCATTTTCTTGTACCAGGTGATCTGGCGCTTGGCAAAGTTCCGGGTGGCCTGTTTCAGTTTGGCGATGGCTTCTTCTTTTGTCCATTCACCATGGAAATACTGAAGCACCTGCCGGTACCCGATGCTCTTCATGGACTGGGCCGTTTCCGGCACCCCCATGGCCACCAGCTTCCTGGTTTCTTCAAAAAGGCCCTGTTCCACCATAAGATCAACCCGCCGGTTGATCCGCTCATACAAAGAATCGCGAGGCATTGTCAACCCGAATACGACCGCCTGGTAGGGACTTTCAGTGGCCTTGGCCGTGGACACCCGGTCCCCGCCCCGGATCGTTTCGATTGCCCTTATTATACGCCTTCTGTCGTTAATCTTCAATTCATTGGCCTTTACCGGGTCTAATACTTTCAGCTTGTCATGAAGGGCCTCATTCCCTTCCCGGTCGGCGAATTCCTCCAGCTGCCGGCGCAGGGCAGAAGATTCGTCCACCCGGGAAAAATCGTAGGCTTCCAGCAGGGCCTTAATGTACAGGCCGGTGCCTCCCACCAGGATGGGCACTTTCCCTCGGGCATTGCAGTCCCGGATCAGCCGGTCCGCCTGCTGCTGGAAATCCACCACGGAAAATTTGCCGTCCGGCTCCAGGATGTCCACCAGATGATGGGGTACCAGAGCCAGTTCTTCCGCCGTGGGTTTGGCGGTGGCAATGTCCATGTGTTTGAACACCAGCATGGAATCTCCGGAAATGATCTCTCCCCCCAGTTTTTGGGCCAGGGCGATGCCGCAGTGGCTTTTGCCGGTGGCAGTGGGGCCGATGATGGCAATGACTCTGGGTTTATTTTCCATCCTGGTCCCCTTCCTCCCGGAGGATGATCCCGTACCGGAGCTTGCTGTATTTGCCTCCCTGGATTTCCCGGGCTCCCAGGCTCCGGAGCAGGTCTTCATCCCGCTCCTTCACCACCACCCGGGGGGCCAGCCGCAGGGCGTCCCGGATCATCCCGGCATCCAGGGGCTTGTGGTAGGAGGCGGGCCGGAGCGGCTGCATGCTGGCAGAATTCCCCACCGGTTTCCGGAACATGGGGTCGAAATAGACCACATCGAAGGAATCGGCAGGAAAAGCGGGCATAAGGTCCTCCGCCTTCCCCAGCCGGGGTTCAATCCGCCGGAGGCTGGCGGTAATGTCCGGATCGTCGATGGCATACGTTTTGAGCCCCTGGGATACGGCCCAGTACAGCACCGGCGACGCTTCCAGCCCCACCACTTTCCCGGCAGGGCCCACCAGGAAGGAGGCCACCACCGCATCTGCCGCCAGGCCCAGGGTGCAGTCCAGTACCCGCATGCCGGGCCGGAAGCCGCAGGCCTGGGCCAGATGGTCCGACCCGCCCCGCTTCAGGTTCCGGATCCGGGGCACCCCCATGGAGGGATGGTATTTCAGGATCCCTTCTTCCGTATACACCTGGGGTCCCTGATGGGTGGCCACCAGCACCGCCTTCAGCCCCCTGTCCCGAAGCAGCTGGTCCAGGGTACCGTGGATGGGCCGGGGAATATAGGGCAGATCCAGGGTGCGGGCCCAGCTTTGGGCTTCGTTGTACAGTTCGGTGCCGCATTTCCGGATGGCCGTCACCGCATAGATGGACATGAATGGATCGCTCCTTCCTCAGGTTCGTTTGAACATATGGTACAGTTCGTCGCTGGTCAGCTGGATCATGCAGGGCCGGCCATGGGGACAGGTAAAGGGATGCTCCGTGTTGAGAAGCTCCAGGATCAGCTGACGCATCTGCCGGATGTTCAGCACTTCCCCGGCCCGGATGGCGCTGTGGCAGGCGGCGTAATGGAGCACGCTTTCCCGCAGGTCGCTGGCCTTGATTTTTTTGTTTTCCGACAGCAGCTTCAGGATGTCTTCAATGAACCCTTCCGCCTGGCTGCTTTCCACATCCGCCGGCAGGGCGGACACCCGGAGGGAGGTTTCTCCCGCCGGTTCCACATCCACCCCCAGCTTCAAAAATTCATCCCGATATTCCTCGATCAGGTCCACATCGGGCCGGGTCACATTGAGGAAGAGAGGGAGCAGCAGCTGCTGGGAGGGGATTTCCTGCTGCTGGCGGATGAATTTGTCGTACATGATCCGCTCGTGGGCGGCATGCTGGTCGATAAGATACAGGGCAGTTTCCGACTGGGCGATGATGAACACCCGGTCCACCTGGCCCAGAGGCCAGATCAGGTCCACACCGCTGGCCAAAGCGCCGTCCCGGGCTTCTTCCGTAAGGGTCTCATCGCTGAGAGAAGCCTCTTCTCCCGGTCGGGATGCCGGCAGAGCCTCCCCTTCAGGAGCCGGATTCCCGGCACCGGCCGTTTCCCCGGAGGCTCCCAGGTCGTCCCGGCGCTGGGCTGCAAAGAATTTCGCTGTGGTGTCTTCGGAAATGGCATCTGGGACCTTCCACACCGGCTGCCCGTAGCTGCCGGAAGGACTGGAGGCATAGCTCCGTCCGAAGGCGCTGGTCCGGGGCTGGTACCCTTTGTCGCCCCCCTGGAACAGGGGCTTCTGTTCCGGTTCAGGGGCTCTCCCGGCCGGAACTCCCGCCAATGGCGGTTCCATTTTCCGGAATCCGGGCTGGGCCAGGGCCACGGACCCGTCCCCTTCCCTCTTCCCGGCCATGGGCTGGGTAAGAGCCTGACACAGACCATGGTACACCGCCCGGTACACGGCACTTTCATCCCCGAATTTGATCTCGCTTTTCTGGGGATGGACGTTGATGTCGATGAGGTGGGTATCGATGCCGATGTTCAGCACCGCAAAGGGGAACCCGGCCTTGGGGATCTGGGACTGGTAGGCATGGTCGATGGCCTTGCTCACCATACGGTTGTTGATGCACCGGCCGTTCACGAACAGGGTCTGCCACTGGCGGGTGCCCTTCAGCAGAGTGGGACGGCTGATGAACCCTTTCAGGGTGATCCCGTCCTGGGCATAATCCACCGTCAAGAGTTCCTTGGTCACTTCTTTCCCGTACAGGGATTCAATGGTATCCACCAGGTCCCCGCTGCCCGGCGTGTTGATGACTTCCTTGTCGTCCCGGGTAAGGACCAGGTGCACATCGGGCCGGGACAGGGCGATTTTGGAGAGGATGTCGCTGATGTAACGGCCTTCGGTATTCACCGTCCGGAGAAACTTCCGCCGGGCAGGCACATTGTAGAACAGGTCCTTTACCGTAATGGTGGTGCCCACGTCGCCCCCCATGGTTTCCACGTCCAGGTCCTCTCCTCCGTCAAGGGTGATCCGGGTGGCGAATTCCGCCCCGGTCTCCCGGGTGAGCAGGGTGAAGTGGGATACAGAGGCGATGCTGGGCAGGGCCTCTCCCCGGAATCCCAGGGTATGGAGGGTCAGCAGGTCGTCCGCTTTCACGATCTTGCTGGTGGCATGGCGCAGGATGGCCATCCGGGCGTTGGCTTCGTCCATGCCGGACCCGTTGTCCCGGACCCGGATGAATTCCGTCCCCCCGGCGAAAATGCTCACTTCTATGGTATCGGCGCCGGCATCCAGAGAATTCTCCACCAGTTCCTTCACCACGGAAGCGGGTTTTTCCACCACTTCCCCGGCTGCGATCTGGTTGGAGGTGTTCTGGTCCAGCAGCTGCACTTTGACACTCATCAGCTGCGGCCTCCTTCCCGTTTGGCTTCTTCCTGGAGCTTGTACAGGGTGTTCAGGGCTTCCAGGGGCGTCATGGTCATCACATCCAAGTTCCGGAGGGTGTCTCCGATCACGTCTCCGAAGAGACTGGGCTGGAGATTCTCTTCTTTGGGTGCAGGGGTTTTGGCCGGAGCCGGTGCCGCCGGTTTCACGGCCGTTCCCTGGGCGGTGTATTCTTCCAGCAGTTCATCCGCCCGTTTCACCACTTTTTCCGGCAGCCCTGCCAGCCGGGCCACATGGATCCCGTAACTTTTATCGGTGCCCCCGGGGACGATCCGCCGGAGGAACACCACTTCCTTCCCTTTTTCCTTTACGGCCACGGAATAGTTTTTGATCCCCGGATCCAGCTGTTCCAGTTCGATCAGTTCGTGATAATGGGTGGCAAAAAGGGTCTTGGCCTTGATTCTGTCGTTGATGTACTCCACCACCGCCCGGGCAATGCTCATGCCGTCGTAGGTGCTGGTGCCCCGGCCCACTTCATCCAGGATGATCAGGCTGCGGCTGGTGGCGTATTTCAGGATGTTGGCCACTTCGTTCATTTCCACCATGAATGTGCTCTGGCCGGTGGCCAGGTCGTCGCTGGCCCCCACCCGGGTAAAGATCCGGTCCACCGGGCACACGTCCGCTTCCCGGGCCGGGATGAAGCTGCCCATCTGAGTCATGAGGGTCAAAAGGGCCACCTGGCGCATGTAGGTGGATTTCCCGGCCATGTTGGGGCCGGTAAGGATGATCAGCCGTTCATCGGTGTTGTTCAGATGCACATCGTTGGGCACGAACAGTTCCCGTTCCAGGAGCTTTTCCACCACCGGGTGCCGGCCGTCTTTGATGGTGATTTCCTGCCGGTCATTGAGCCGGGGGCACACATAGTTCCCCTTGAAGGCAGCCATGGCAAGGGAATAGAGCACATCCAGCACCCCCAGGGCCCGGGCGGTTTCCTGGACTTCCACCAGATGGCCCCGGATATCCTGGCGGATCTCGTTGAACAGGTAGTATTCCAGCTGCTGGATCTTTTCCTTGGCGCTGAGGATTTTGTTTTCGAATTCCTTCAGTTCCGGCACAATGTACCGTTCCCCGTTCACCAGGGTCTGCTTCCGGATAAAGGTATCCGGCACCTGGGACACCTGGCCTTTGGACACTTCGATGTAGTAGCCGAAGACCTTGTTGTACCCCACCTTCAGATTCTTGATGCCGGTCTGATCCTTGATTTTCTGTTCGAAGTTCAGCATCCACTGGTTGTTGTTTTCCGCAATATCATGGACTTCGTCCAGTTCGGCGTTGAAGCCTTTCCGGATCATGCCCCCTTCCCGGACGGTAAAGGGCGGGTCGTCCACAATGCCCCGTTCCAGTTCATCCAGCAGGTCCTCATGGAGGCTGATCCGGCTGTCCAGGGTATGGAGCAGACCCTGGGGCACCTGGTCCAGCAGATTTTTCACCTGGGGCAGGGCCCGGAGAGCGGTCCGCAGGGAAGCCAGGTCACGGGCGTTGGCGGAACCTACTTCGATCCGGGACAGGATCCGTTCCAGGTCGGTGATTTCCCCCAGGGCATCCCCCAGGTCCGTCCGGAGCCGGGCATTGTCCACCAGGGTACCGATGGCCTGCTGCCGGAGCCGGATCCGGGCGGTGTCCAGAAGGGGTGCTTCCACCCACTGGCGGAGCTGCCGGGCCCCCATGGCGGTGCGGGTGTAGTCCAGTACATCCAGCAGGGTGCCGTGGCGGGTGCCGTCCTTCATGTTCTTCACCAGTTCCAGGTTCCGGATGGCGGTGGCGTCCAGGTTCATCACCGCATCGGTGGTGATTTCCCGGAGCCGGTTGATCTGGGCCAGGTCACTTTTCACATTTTCGTGGATGTACTGGAGCATGTGCTCCACAGTGCCCCGGACCAGAGGGATTTTTGCCCCCGGGCTGTCACTGCCGAAATGGCGGGTGAAGTAATCCAGTTCCGGGATGGGGTCCCAGTGGTTGATCATGCAGTCCGGCAGCTTCTGGACCATTTTGTCCAGGAGGGTACCGAAAGCTTCGTTGGGTTCGGTAAGCACCAGTTCCGCCGGCTGGATCCGGTACAGCTGGTCCAGCACTGCTTCTTCCCGGTCTTTGCCCCGGGCGGTGTACCAGGCACATTCCCCGGTGGATACGTCGGCGTAGGAAAGGCACAGGGTGTCCTGATTCTGTTCCAGGCAGGCCAGGTACTGGTTGTGGTTCTCTTCCAGCACCGCGTCGCTGAGCACCGTGCCCGGGGTCAGGATCTTGGTCACCTGGCGCTTCACGATGCCCACGGCTTTTTTCGGATCTTCCATCTGGTCGCAGATGGCGATTTTGTACCCTTTCCGGATCAGCTTGGCCAGGTACCCGTCCACCGAATGGAAGGGCACCCCGCACATGGGCATGGAACTGGAAGCACCGGCCTTTCCTCCGGCCCGTTTGGTCAGGGTCAGGTTCAGTTCCCGGGAAGCGGTAAGGGCGTCTTCATTGAACAGTTCGTAGAAATCCCCCAGTCGGAAGAACAGCAGCTCGTCCTTGTGCTGTTCCTTGATTTCCAGATACTGCTGGAGCATGGGTGTAAGGGCGGTCATAAGGCAGCACGACCTTTAAGGAGCCAGGTCTGGGCGGTTTCGATGGTCACCGGGACCACATCTCCCGGGTTGAAGAACCGCTCTCCCACCGGCCACAGCACCAGTTTGTTCCCATCGGTGCGGCCGCTCCACATTTTGCTGTTGTTGTGGCTGAGCCCTTCCACCATCACAGGCAGGGTGCGTCCCACCAGTTTCTGATTGTGTTTCAGGCTGTGCCGGTTCTGAAGTTCCATAAGCCGGTTCAGCCGTTCCTTCTTCACCTTGTCCGGCACCTGATCTGCCATGGTGGCAGCCGGGGTCCCGGACCGTCTGGAATAGATGAAGGTATAGGCGGCGTCGTAGCTGACGGTATCGAACAGGCTCAGGGTCTCTGCAAAATCTTCTTCCGTTTCCCCGGGGAAGCCTACGATGATGTCAGTGGTAAGCACTGCCTCCGGCACATATTTCCGGATGGTGTCCACCAGTTGCAGGTAGGATTCCCGGGTGTAGCCCCGGTTCATGGCCTGCATGATCCGGGTGCTGCCGCTTTGGACAGGGATGTGGAAATGCTTGCACACATGTTTGCTTTCCGCCACAGTGCGGATCAGTTCCTCGCTCATGTCACGGGGATGGCTGGTCATGTACCGAACCCGTTCCACCCCGGGGATGGCGTCCACCTGGCGGAGGAGAGCGGCAAAGGCATCCTTTTCTCCCCGGTCCTTGCCGTAGGAGTTCACGTTCTGGCCCAGAAGGGTGAATTCCCGGTAGCCCTGGTCCACGGCATGCTTGATTTCTTCACAGATGGCATCGGCGCTCCGGCTCCGTTCCCGACCCCGGACATAGGGGACGATGCAGTAGGTGCAGAAATTGTTGCAGCCGTACATGATGGGTACCCAGGCGGCATAGCTGCTTTTCCGGACGAAATGCCCCTCGAATTCCCTGGGCATTACCGTCAGATCGTTGTACATCCCCGCCTTCCGGTCGTTCTGCTGGAGATAATCCTGCAAAATGGCGCTGAAGTTGTTTACATGGGCAGTGCCGATAAGCAGGTCCACCTGGGGATACTTTTTCAAAAAGTCCTCCCCGTCTTTTTGGGCCATGCAGCCGGTAACGCACAGGACCTTGGAAGGATCTTCCCGTTTGATCTGCTTCATCTCCCCGATTTTTCCCAGGATCTTCTTTTCCGCGCTTTCCCGGACGCAGCAGGTGTTGATGAGGATCACATCCGCATCGTGATAGTCTTCCGTATAATGGTACCCCAGGTCGGACAGCTGCCCGGCATAATGTTCCGAATCACTCTCGTTCATCTGACAGCCGTAATTCAGAATGGTGTAACTTTTGGTCATTGGTTTTCTGTTTCCCTTCTATATAGAGTAACTAATCGGTAGTAAAAAGTCTCAATAGTTTATTATATGATGAAATGAAAAAAAAAGGAAGGGGTGGTTCCCCTTCCCTCTGCACTCTTCACTCTCCACTCACATCAAGGCATCCCCGGGAAACTGGTCACGTACTTGATCCGGATGTCCGGAAAACTGGTGACGAACTGGATGGTAAAGTCTTCGCCGTATTCCACGAACTGCCATTCCCCGATGGCGGACGGAAAATGATCCACCACTTTCACCTTCAGATCCGGAAAACTGGTGACCACTTGGACTTTGATGTCCGGATTGTATTCCACCACCCGTACTTTGCCGGCCATGCGGATACCGTTAAAGGTTCCGTCAGCACTGATGGGAGAAGAAGCCAGGGCTGCAGAAGCCCACAGCAGGCTCAGGAGCACCGTCAGGAGACCCACCAGGTTCCGTGTCATTTTTTTCATCCCAATCCCTCCTCTGGCTGAATATTCTGTATCCATTATACCATAAGAAGGGGCTGTTGCCCATGCAACAGCCCCTTTGTCAACGGTCAGCTTTGCTGCCCCCTACTTCTCCGGCCCTGCCTCGTGGACATGGGCGATGGGGATCCATTTCTTCTGGGGAAAGAATACGGAGCAGACGGCCACCAGGGACAGGAAAATGCAGAAGAACCCTCCTGTAAGGATCCCGGGAAGCATTTTCTTCACCGGCAGATCTCCGGCTTTGATGGCGCAGGTGCCCATAACAAGGCTCAGCACATAGAGCATGGTCCACCAAAGGATGTCCTTGCCGGCCAGAGGTGGAAGTCCATTCAAGGCCCGGTTTCCCACCCACAGTACATTGGTGAGGAAATAGAACCCGAACACCACGCACATAAGCATGGGGACGAAATTATCGATGAGCCGGGCGTCCGGCCGGGCCCGGAAATGGGCCAGCCATTCCTTCCGGTACAGCCGGGCAATCTGGTAGTTCCCGGTCATCCACCGGCGGAGCTGGCTCACCATGCCCCGGAGGGTCACCGGCTGTTCGTCATAGAACCGGGCTTTGTCCTGGTATTCAGAGAAGACACCCTTAAAATTCTGCTGCATGGAAAATTCCATGTCTTCCACAATAGTCCGGGTATGCCAGCCGTCCGGTTCCAGCAAAGAAGCATCGAACCCGAACCCGGTGCCGGAGATGATCCCGGGCAGATCCACATTGTACCGGGGTTTGCTGAACAGATCCACACTGAGCCAGTACATGCTGTACCACTGGGAGATCAGATTGTCAAAGGGGTTGAGAGGCAGCCGGTTCCCCATCACCAGCCGGGCGCCCCGGCGGAAACTCCAATCCAGGGCGGACAAAAATCCCCGGTCTGCCATATTGTCCGCATCAAAAATCACAATATGGCTGAATTCCCGTCCGTACTGTTTCCGGATCCGGGGGATGCCCCAGCTGAGCACCGCCCCTTTCCCGGTCCGGGGTCCTTCCTGCCTTTCCAGCACGGTTACATGAGGGTACCGGCGTCCTACCTCCGCCGTGGCATCGTCACAGTGATCCGCCAGCAGGAACACCCGGTACAGCTCACCAGGGTAGTCCTGATCTTCCAGGCTCTGGAACAGTTTGCCCACCACATTGGCCTCGTTATGGGCACACACCAGCACGGCGAACCGGCTGGGTCCCGCCACCACCGGCCGTTTTTTCCGCCGGGTCACAAGGCCCAGGAACACGGTGCTGCAGGTCCAGAGAAAGGTCAGCACCAGCAGCAGCTGGACAATGAAGGTCAGTACATACATCATGGAAAGTTCCTCACACAGCCGTCAGGATGAACAGGAGCGCCGCAAAGATCCCCATTACATATTCCACAATGATCAGTTCAAATTCATTGGGGAAGATAAAGGCCAGCCCCAGCCCCAGAAAGCCTCCGGTAAGGGTGATCCGGAGCATGGCCACCGCCATGCTCCGGGTGGTGCCTTTGCTGTCCCGGATCCGGTTCCACAGGGCTTCTCCCGCCCCCCGGAACATCCGGGGTGCCGCCTGGCTGTACACCAGAAAGCCCCCCACCACCGTAAACACCAGGGAAGCCAGGAAGATCCGGGGATAGGATGCCGGGAAGGGCACCACCTGGTACAGGTCCCCGCCCACCGCAGGGAACACTGCCATGGGTACGGCTCCGATCAGGCTCAGGATAAAGAACATGGTAGCCGTCCGCTGGTCTTCCACACACAGGTAGGGTTCCTGGGGAGACCGCATCCCCTGCCACACCCGGAAGGGCAGATAGGCGGACAGCAGGGCCCCCAGGAATTCAATGGGGATGAAATTGGAGTTGCCCCCGGTGAGGGCCATCCCCGCTGCTGCCCCCAGAGCCGCTGCCACCGCCCCGGTCCGGCCGAAGATCAGCCCGTAGGGTACGGACAGCATGGCCTGGATCCGGAGCCCGCTGAGGCCCGGCACCACCTGGTAGAATTGAGAAACCGCAAATAAAACTGCATACAGAAAGAACAGGACCGCACCTGTCTTCACACGTTCACCCATTATGATTCCCTGCTTTCGTCATTTGTTTCGTTGTTTGTCTTCTTTTTGCCGGAGTTCCTCCCACAGTTCCCCGATGGTCCGATGGAGCACCGGGTGGACCACCTGGGCCCCGATGGCTGCCAGAGGCTCCAGCACAAAGCTTCGGTTGGCCATGTCCGGATGGGGCAGCACCAGGTCATGGCTGTGGATCTGCTGATCTCCGAAAAGGAGCAGATCCAGGTCGATGTTTCGTTCTCCCCAATGGCGTTTCCGCTGCCGGCCCATTTCCAGCTCAATGGCCAGAAGGGTATGGAGGAGACTTTCCGCATCCCCCGGCCACTCCACTTCCGCCGCTCCGTTGAGGAATTCCGGCTGGTCCGTCACCCCATAGGGTTCCGTGGTAATAAGGGGAGATACCTGGATCACCTGGATTCCATGGTGCTCCATCAGTTCCAGGGCCCGGCGGATATTCTGTTCTTTGTCCCCCAGGTTGCTGCCCAGGGCCACATAGGCTACTGACATGCCCGGATCGCCTCCAGCATCCGGATCAGCCGGACATTTTCCTTCACATCGTGGACCCGGACCATCTGGGCGCCAGCGTACACGGCGGCAGCCGAAAGGGCCATGGTCCCTTCCAGCCGTTCTTCAGTGGGAAGCCCACCTAGCACCTTGCCGATGAACCCCTTCCGGGAGCCGGCCAGGAGCACCGGGATCCCGTGTCCGGTCATTTCCCCCAGCCCGCTGCACAGTGCCAGGTTCCCTTCCAGGTCCTTGGCAAAGCCCAGGCCCGGATCCAGGATCACCTTGTCCTTCCCCAGTCCCGCTGCCTGGCAGGCTGCCGCCCGCTCCAGCAGATACTGAGACACTTCTCCCGCCACATTGTGGTAGGTCTTCAGTTCGTCCCCCATCATGGTCTTGGGGGTGCCCCGCATGTGCATGAGCACCAGGGGAGCCTTGGCCCGGGCAGCCACATCCAGCATCCGGCCGTCCCCGGTAGCGGCGGTAACGTCGTTGATGATATCCGCCCCGGCTTCCAGAGCCGCTTCCGCCGTCTCTGCATGGTAGGTATCCACACTGAGGATGCTCTCCGGGAAATGCTTCCGCAAAGCAGCCAGAGCCCCGGTTACCCGGCGTTTTTCCTCTTCCGGAGTCACCGGATCCGCTCCCGGCCGGGTGGATTCTCCTCCGATATCCAGCAGGTCCGCCCCGTCCCGGAGCATGGTTTCCGCCTTGGCCAAAAGGGCCTGTTCTCCGCTGATCCGGGAACCGGCATAGAAGGAATCCGGGGTCACGTTCAAAATCCCCATGACCCGCATTTTCTCATAGGTCAGCTTCCGGCCGTCGGCCAGTACCGTCACCAGGGTCCCCGGTTCCAAAAACTCCCACAGATCGTCCATAATGGCCTGGATCCCGAACCAGTTGGCCATGGAGCCCAGCTTCTTCACCAGGTCCCGGTACTGCCGCCGGTTTCCCAGAAGGATCACATCCACCCGGTCCAGGCTGCAGTTGATGGTGCCCTTGGGGTTCACACATTCCCCTCCCAGAGCCAGCATTTCCTGTTTCAGGATGTTGGCGGCGGGAGTGCGGATCTGGAGCAGTTTCAGGGGCAGCACGGAAGCCTTGGGTTCCATAAGCTGGATGCCCATGGGATGGACTTCGATTTTTTCCATTTCATAACGGATCCGTTCAGGAGGAATGGTCAGATACATGTCACACCTCTTTTTCTACTGTAGCAAAGGCATTGTGGTTGTGGATGCTCTCCTCGCTTTCCACCGTGACCGTATACCAGTCGATCCGGGGATCGGCATTGAGCTGCAAAGCGATTTCCCGGACCGCGTCCTCCACGAACCGGGGATTCTCATAAGCCATTTCTGTGACGCATTTTTCATCCGGCCGTTTCAAAAGAGAATACAGAGGAGTGGAAGCGCCTTTTTCCGCCATATCCACCAGTTCTTCGATCCACACCGGCTGGGAAGAACGGATGCGGATCCGGGCCCAGGCCCGCTGGTTGTGGGCCCCGTATTTACTGATTTCCTTGGAACAGGGGCACAGGGTGTGGATGGGTACATCCACGCCCACTTCCAGGGAGAAGGTGTCCCCTTTTTCCGCCTTGAAATGGCAGTCCACGTCCAGATAGCTTTCGATGCCGCTGACAGGAGCCTTTTTGGTGATGAAATAGGGGCAGGAAAATTCCAACAGGGCCTTCCGGGCTTCCAGTTTCTGCCGGAGCCCGTCCAGCACTTCTTCCAGTTCGTGGGGACGGATGGGGCCCACCTGCTTCAGGCATTCCACGAAACGGCTCATGTGGGTGCCCCGCTGTTCCTGGGGCAGATCCACTGCCAGGGCCACTTCCGCCACCGTATGCTGGCTGCCTTTTTCCCGGTCCGCCAGCACAATGGGCCACCGGAGGTTCCGGATGCCCACATGTTTCAGTGCAATGTGACGCAGATCCTGCTGCGCCTGGACATCTTTCAGCATGATTCACCCCGGTACACAATGCCGCTGGTCTTGGTTTCCCAGACCTGGACTTCATAGAGGGCATAGTTGGCCCCGGTGAGCGGTTCCTTCAGTTTGTTCCACACCCAGACAGCAATGTTTTCCGCAGAAGGCTGGGGCAGGATGTCGTTGAGGCAGTGATGGTCCAGCTGGTCCACCACCAGATCCTTCACCGTGTGCTTGAACTGGACAAAATCCAGCACCATGCCTTCCTGGTCCGGATGGCCTTCCACCTTCACCACCAGCTTGTAGGTGTGGCCGTGGAGATGTTCACATTTGCCGTGGTAATTGGGCAGATAATGGGCTGCGTCAAACTCAAATTCCTTGATACAGATCATATGGTTCCCTCCTGAAGATCAAAATCGTTTTGCCGCAAAGCTTCGTAAAGGACAATGGAAACCGAATTGGCCAGGTTCAGGGACCGGGCTTCGGAAACCATGGGGATCCGCACACATTCCTCCCCATGGGCCAGCCGGAAGTCTTCCGGGAGGCCGGCGCTCTCCTTGCCGAAGATCAGCAGGGAATCAGGTCCGTAATGGACCCGGCTGTAGGATTTGTGGGCGTGGGTGGTCAAGAGGAAGCGGGGGCTGTCCGGATAGGCGGCCAGCACTTCTTCCACGGAATCATAATAGTGGATGTCCACCAGGTGCCAATAGTCCAGACCGGCCCGTTTCAGGTATTTGTCATCCACGGAAAAGCCCAGGGGCCGGACCAGATGGAGACTGGCTCCTGTGGCGGCGCAGAGCCGGGCAATGTTCCCGGTATTCCCGGGGATTTCCGGCTCCACCAGTACAATGTGCATCATTTCAATACGCCTCCATCCCAGTCATTGCCGGAAATGGCGATGATTTTTTTCATTTGTTCGTGGAGATTCAGGATCTTCTCCGCATAATAGCTGCCGGTGGCCCATTTGCCGTTGAGCTGGGACCAGCGGGTGTAGAAGCCGTTCTGGACCTTGCCCTTGTACACCAGATAGTACCGGGGGTCGATCACCGGGGTGGCCGGCAGCCGGTCGGTGGTATAGGCCATAAGATGCTGGACATGGGCCCGGACCCCGTCCCTGGGAGTGGGGAACCAGGCGCCCTGGACCGTAGCGCTGGTGGTCCCCAGACCGCAGAAGTTGTTCTGGGCCGGGACCACCGTGCCCCCGAACCGGAAGAATCCGGTTTCCAGCAGGGCCTGGCAGAACACGATGTCCCACCGGAGCCCTTCCCGGCTGGCTTCCTGGTAGTACAGATCCACGATCTGTTCCGGGGTGGCCTTGATGGGCAGTTTGGGATTGTACCGGCGGAGCAGCACCACCGCCTGGTCCCGGGTGGCTTCGCCGGGTCCGGCAATGGTCACTTCCTGGTAGTTGTCCGGCAGTTCCCAGATCTTCGCCCTGGTGGTCAGATGGTTGATGATGATCTGCAGGCTGGGATCCGTGATCACACGGTCCTGGTTTTCCAGCTTCAGCAGTTTGTCCGGGTCCGGCCACCGGGGCAGGGTAAGCTTTTCTCCCACTACAGCGATCATACCCTTCCGGATCACCAGGCTGTCCTGGTCCGCCGGCCCCAGATCCCGGATCACCGGAGTCCTGGGACGTTCATTTTCTCTGTCCCGGCGTTTTTCCTTTTTGGGAGGTTCCGCCGTATGAGTCTTTTCTTCCCGGGCCGGTTTCTTCTCCTGCAGGTCCCGGGCTTTTTTCTGTTTCCGGTCCTTTTTGTCCTCTTCTTTCCGGTGCCGCCGGATCCGTTCCCGGAAGCTCAGGGGCTTTTTCTCCTGCTCCTCATCTGTTTTCCGGACTTCTTCTTTTCTCTGTACTTTTTCTTTCTTGTCCTGTTTCTTTTTCTGGACATGGGACAGCGGTCCGTCAGTTTCGTCCAAAAGAACGGTTTCCGCCGGCTTCACACCCTGTTCCAGGGGAGAGGCCCAGGCGGTGCCGGTCCCCAAAAGGCCGGCCAGTACAAGGCCCAGGGCCAGCCGTTTCTGTTTCTTGTTCAATGGGTCATACCTCGTTACTCAATAGATTTTTGGGAGCCAGGCTCCCCTTCCCCACTGTCTTCCTTATTTTTCCCCAGTTTTTTGCCGGGGGAACACCCACAGGCTCACCAGCATCACCACAGCAGCCACAATGATCCCCAGGCTGGTGGAATTCAGGATGCCGATGCCCTTGCCTCCATTGAAAAACTTCAGCCCCAGCACCACAGCCACCCCCAGCACGGCGGAACAGAAGGCCCCCCGGGTGGAGGCTTTTTCCGTAAACAGGCCGAACAGGAAGGGAGCTGCCAGAGATACGGTCATCAGGGAATAGAAAATGGCCAAAGCGGTAATGATGTTGGCCATGTAGCAGGCAATGAAGATCCCGGCGATGCCGCAGAGCACCGTCAGTTTCCGGCTGACCTTCAGCAGTTCCTCATCGGAAATATCCGGACGGAAGAAGGTTTTGTACAAATCCTTGGATAAAGAAGTGGCCAGCATATACAGCACCGTATCACAGGTGCTCACTTCCGCGGCAAAAATAGCAGAAAGAGCCAGTGCGGATACCCCGAAAGGCATCATTTCCTTCATGGCCTTGGGCAGGGCCAGTTCCTGGTTCCCCAGATCCGGAAAGGCCGCATAGGCGCACATGCCGATAAGCATGGGCAGGAAAGCGAACGCCAGTTGGACGATGCCGTTCCACAGGGTCCCCACCCGGACGGCTTTTTCATCTTTGGCCGCATAGACTTTCCCGATGAGCCCCGGAGAGATGCAGAAAGCCGGGGTCAGCATGAGGAAATACCCCACAATGGCGGTGGTGCCCATGCCATCCCAGGCAAAATACTTCGCCGTCAGGGCCGGATCGGCCATATGGCTGGCCACAGCGGCCTGGAGTCCGCTCCATCCTCCCACATACTGGAGGGCAAAGGGTGTGGCAATGCAGAATCCCATGAGGATCACGATCAGTTCGATGATATTCACAATGGCGGCACTTTTGATGCCCCCGGCGGAAAAGTACAGGGTCACAACCACCGCGGCGATGATGATGCCGTAGAGTTTTTCAATCCCCGCCACCACGTTCAGGATCCAGGCAATGCCCAGCAGCTGGCCGGAAAAAAGAGCCAGGGTGCCGATGGCCATCATGGTGGAGGTGACTCCCCGGAAAGCGTGGGAATAGCGGAAATCCAGATAATCCCCCATGGTATACAGATTGTACTTCCGGGCCACTTTCCACACAGCCGGCCCTACAATATAAGCCAGGATCAGGGACCCCAGGCCGCTGCAGCCGATCCACCACCAGCTGGAAACCCCGAATTTGTACGCCAGTCCCGTTACCCCCACTGTGGAACCTGCTCCGATGTTGGCTGCAATCAGGGTTGTGAACAAAAGCCCCGCATTGAAGGAGCGTCCGCCCACAAAGAAGTCCGCTGCACCTTTCACATGTTTCCCCACCAGATGACCCAGGAGGATCAGCAAAAGCGCATAACCTACAATGACCCCAAGATACAAATTCATGAAAATCACTCCAAGCAGTTTATAGTAAGGTGCGACTGGAACTCAACAATCATCATTGTACTTTACTTGAGGCGTATTGTAAAGGAGGGGGTGACGCAATGCGTCACCCCCTCTGGTTGTCACTGGTCACTGGCCGAGAGACCAGTGACCGAGGGTGTGAACCTTTTCACACCCCCTTTTTTTTACAATTCCACCGTCTTCCCCGGTTCCACCACCAGCACTTTGCTTTGGGTGGTGGTTTCCACTTCCTTCTTAAAAGCTGCAGGATCCTGGGCGATGAGAGGCCAGGTGTTGTAGTGGATGGGGATCACCAGGGGCACATTCAGCAGTTCCGCCGCCAGACGGGCGTCTTTGGGGCCCATGGTGAAGTTGTCCCCGATGGGCAGAAGGGCCACATCGATGGTTTCCAGCCGGGGCAGCAGAGCCATATCCCCGAACACACTGGTGTCCCCGGCAAAATACACGGTCTTTCCCCCGAATTCCACCATGAACCCGCAGGAGTGGCCGCCTGCAATACCGCTGCCGTGGAAGGCGGGGGTCACCCGCACCCGGCCGAAGGGGAACTGATGGGTGCCCCCCAGGTGCATGGCATGGGACCGGAGCCCGTGTTGGGCTGCATCATTGGCGATTTCTGCCGTGGAAATGATCAGGGCATCCTGTTTTTTGGCGATTTCATAGGCAGAACCCAGATGGTCCCCGTGATAATGGGAAATGAAGATCACGTCCGCTGCCACATCCTCCGGCTTCAGGCCTTCCGGATTCCCCTCCAGATAGGGGTCGAACAGCAGGGTGGTCTTCCCGTCAGACAGGGTGAAACAGGCATGATGGATATAATGGAACTGCAGCATGGTGATTCCTCCTTATTGGATATCGATGACTCTGGCTCCCTCCGGATCAATGTCCAGCACATGGAGAGCCGTTTCAATGTTCCGTTTCCGGAAGGGCGCCGCCATGGCTTCTCCCACCTTCCGGGCATCTCCCTCCGCCGGCACATAAGCCAACAGGGTGGAACCGGCGCCGGAAATGATTCCATTGTAGGCTCCCGCCTGCCGGGCCCCTTCCAGGGCTTCTTCCGCTCCCGGGATCAGGGGCAGACGATAGGGCTGGTGGAGCCGGTCTTCCAGGGCCGTCCGCAGGAAGTGATAGTCCCCGGTCAAAAGAGACCCTACCAGGAGAGCCGCCCGGCTTACATTGTACACCGCATCTTTGTGGGACACTTCCTGGGGCAGAGCCGCCCGGGCCTTGGAAGTGGGCAGGGGGATGGAGGGCACCAGCACCACCAGCTGAAGGGGTCTGGCCAGGGCAAGCTTCAGGCTTTCCACCTTCCCCTCTTCCATGACATTCACAGTAATGCCCCCCAGAATGGCCGGAGCCACATTGTCCGGGTGGCCTTCGATCCGGGTGGCTTCCGTCACCAGCTCCTCTTTGGAAAGAGGGCTGCCCGCCAGGGCATTGGCCGCTGTAAGCCCGGCCACAATGGCAGTGGAACTGCTGCCCAGGCCCCGGGATACGGGAACTTCGATCCGGGTGGAGATCCGCAGGCCGGTGGCCGGTTTCCCCAGTTTTTCCCAAAGGATGCAGAAAGCTTCCGCCGCCAGGTTGTTCCGGCCCTGGGGCAGGGATTCCCCTCCCTGGCCCTCCGCTTCCACCTGGATGCCTTCTGCTTCCGGCACCCGTTCATAGGTGAACCGGTTGTACAGGGTACAGGCCAGCCCCAGGCAGTCAAACCCGGGTCCGCAGTTGGCGGAGGTGGCAGGGACCTGTACCGTCACTTTTTTCAACATATCTGCCATGGTCAGCGCCTCTTTCCTCAGTCCAGGGTGCTGTCTTCCACCCGGATGATGTTGCAGATCCGGGCTACCACAGCCAGTTTGGACAGGGCGTCGGCGGCTTTCCGCAGGGCGAACTCAGAGACCCCGTAGGTGATCACCACGATTTCCGCCAAGGTGCCCAGGGACCGTTTCTGGACAACGGTCTTCAGGCTGACCTTGTTTTCCCCGAAGGCGGAGGCAATGGTGGCCCAGACACCGGGCTGGTCTTCCACCAGCATCCGGATGTAGCAGGGAGAGATGATTTCTTCCAGGGGCAGCATGGGTTTGGCTTCGTAGCAGGTGCAGCCCACCCGGCCGGTGCAGCCGGCCAGGATGTTCCGGGTGCTTTCGATGATATCCCCGCATACGGCACTGGCCGTAGGCATCCGTCCGGCGCCCCGGCCGAAGAACATGGCTTCTCCTACAGGCTGGCCTTCCACATACACCGCGTTGAACACATCGTTCACCGTAGCCAGGGGATGGTCCTTCCGGAGCATGGTGGGATGGACCCGGGCGCTGACCCCTTTGCCTTCCTTCTGCTTGGCGATCCCCAGGAGCTTGATTACATAGCCCAGTTCGTCAGCGTATTCAATGTCCCGGGAAGAAATCTTGTCGATGCCTTCCACATACACATCGTCCAGGCTCACCCGGCTGTTGAAGGCAATGGAGGCCAGGATGGCAATCTTCCGGGCCGCGTCGAAGCCCCCCACGTCGGCGGTAGGGTCGCTTTCCGCATAACCCTTGTCCTGGGCTTCCTTCAGCACTTCCGCAAAATCCATATGATCCTGGGTCATTTTGGTAAGCATGAAGTTGGTGGTACCGTTGATAATCCCCATGATCTTGCTGATTTTGTTGGCTGCCAGGCTTTCCTTCAAAGGACGGATAATGGGAATCCCCCCGGCCACCGCCGCTTCGAACAGGAAGTCCACATGGTTGGCCGCCGCCAGTTCGAACAGTTCCTTTCCATGGACGGCCACTACGTCCTTGTTGGCGGTGACCACGTTCTTGCCGGCTTTCAGCGCCGCCTCCATGTATTCCAGGGCCGGGTGTTCCCGTCCCATCAGTTCCACCACAATGTCAATGTCCGGATCGTTGACAATGTCTTCGATTTTGTCTGTGGTGGCCAGGGAGGCATCCAAGGCCCGGACCTTTTCCGGATGACGGGCCAGGACCTTTTTGATGCAGATTTCCGCCCCCACCCGTTCGGTGATCAGCGGCCGATTCTGGTTCAGCACCAGGATCACACCGCCCCCCACGGTGCCGGCTCCCAGCAGTCCGATGTTGATTTTCTTCTGTTCGTTCTTAGCCAATTCCCCTCATCCTCCTGTTGTAAAGGGGCTGCCGAAAACGACAGCCCTCTGAAAATCCTGCAGATATCCTGTTTTACCCCTTCCGGGAAGCCGGTTCCTCTGTTTTTCTTTCCCGGGTCAGTCCACCTGGCCCAACACGTCCAGCCGCTTCACTCCGTCAATGAGCCGGAGTTTGTCCATCAGGGCTTCCATATCGATGTTCAGGTACTTGGTCTCCACCGAAATGGTGGTATTGGCCACACCCTGGAGAGGCACACCCTGGTTGATGGTGATGACGCTCCCCCCATCGGCAGCAATCGTGTTCAGCACACTGGAAAGTACCCCGGGCTTGTGTTCCAGCAGCAGAGAAATGGTAATGACCTTTTCCTTGCTGGCATCGTAAAACGGGAAGACATAATCCTTGTATTTGTAGTAAGCACTGCGGCTGAGCCCCACTTTGCTTACGGCCTCGTTGACATTCTTCATTTTACCCCGCTTCAGGATTTCTTTGACCAGGATGGTCTTTTTGATTGCTTCTGGAAGAATTTCTTCTCTTACCAAATAAAATTCTGATTTCTTCTCGTTGTTCATGTGTTATCTATCCTTTCCATAAGAATGTTAATCCTTCCTAGGAAGACATTATATCATAGTGCGTGGAATAATGCTACTCTTTCTTGGCAGTTCTTTTCATCAAATCCCCGATGGCCTGGCGCACATCCTTTCCCTGGAACAGCACCTGGTACAGCTGTTCGATGATGGGCATTTCCACCTGATGGGCCCGGGCCAGTTCCCGGACCACCGGCGTGGCGTTGATCCCTTCGATGACCATATGGGTGCCGCCGGTGATCTCCTCCAGGGTCTTGCCCTGAGCCAGGGCATAGCCGGCGGACCGGTTCCGGCTGAGAGGGCTGGTGCAGGTGGCAATCAGGTCCCCCACCCCGGCCAGACCAAAGAAAGTGGCCCGCCGGGCTCCCATCTTCACCCCCAGCCGGGTCAGTTCCGCCAGTCCCCGGGTGATCAGCCCCGCCTGGGCATTTTCTCCCAGCCCCAGGCCGGACAGCATCCCTCCCACCAGGGCAATGCAGTTCTTCACACAGCCGCACAGTTCCACCCCCACAAGATCCGTGGAGGTATAGGGACGGAAGTAGGGAGTCAGGAAGCACTGCTGGAGGAACCGGGCCTCTTTCATCTCCCGGCAGGCAATCACCGTGGCAGCCGGCTGCTGCTGGGCGATTTCCCGGGCCAGGTTGGGACCGCTGAGGGCAGCAATGGCCCGGGCCCGGGGGAAAGTTTCCTCCAGGATATCCGTCATCAGTTTATGGGTGGCAAGATCAAATCCCTTGGTGCAGGTAAGGATCACCTGGCTGCGGCAGTCCGTGATGGCCGCCACCTGCCGGGCAATGGACCCCATCCCTTTGGAAGGCACCACGAACACCAGGACTTCCGCTCCCGTGACAGCTTCCTTTAAATCCGCCGTCACCTGGATGGAGGGGGAAAGCCGGAAATCCGGCAGGTAATCCCCGTTGCAGCGGGTTTCCCGGATCTTTGCCGCCTTCTCCGGGTTCCGGGCCCACAGGCACACGTCCCGGCCGTTGTCCGAAAGGATCTGGGCCAGTACCGTTCCCCAGCTCCCGGCCCCAATCACAGCTGCTTTCATGGTTTCAACTCCTTTGCAAATAGAAAGGGCTGTTGCAGGTGCAACAGCCCTTTGGTCGCGGGTCTCGAGTCGCGGGCTTGTTGGTGCAAACCGAAGACCCGTTTTTTGATTCCAACCGATGTTACCTTATCATTCTATAGAAAAAGAACAACCGGATTCAGCGTCCAGGCTCGCGGCCCATGGCCCGCGACCCGTGACCGGGGTGTAAATCCTTTCACACCCCTATCATTTTTTCCAATGTCCCTGCCGGATCTTGCTTTCTGTGCCATTTTTCAGGCGGATCATGTTCTGGTAGTGACGGGCCACCACAACGATGGCACACAGGCCTGCAAAGGCCACCAGTTTCCAGTCATACCCCAGGTACCAGGCGGAAAAAGGAGCCGCCAGAGCCGCCAGGATGGACCCCAGGGACACATAACGGGTAACGAATACCGTTGCCAGCCAGATGGTCAGAGAAAACACCGCCACTTCCGGCATGAAGTACAGCAGGATCCCCAGACCGGTGGCCACCCCTTTGCCTCCCTTGAATCCACACATCCAGGAAAAGCTGTGGCCCAGTATGGCACAGGCGGCGCATACCAGCTGTACCGTCAGATCCGGAGAAACAAACCGGTTCACCAGGTACAGGGCCAGCACCCCTTTCAGCAGATCCCCCAGAAGCACAAAGGATGCCATCCGGGCCCCGACGGTCCGGAACACATTGGTGGCACCGATGTTGTGGCTGCCATAATCCCGGATATCGATGCCGCATACCAGCTTCACCAGCAGCAGCCCGCAGGAAATGGACCCCAGGAGATACCCGATCAGTGCACTGAGAAAGTAATCCATAATCATCAACCGTCCTTATGCCTCGTCCTCGTTCTTGCCCCGGACGATGATGTTGATGGGCGTGCCCTTGAACCCGAAGGCTTCCCGCAGCTGATTTTCCAGATACCGCTGGTAGGAGAAGTGCATGATCTCCGGTTCGTTGCAGAAAATCACGAAAGTGGGCGGTTTTACCTTCACCTGAGTGATGTAGAGGATCTTCAGCCGTTTGCCTTTTTCCATAGGCGGCTGGTTCATGGCCACCGCATCGGTGACCACCTGGTTCAGCACGCTGGTGGAAATCCGCATGGCGTTGGCTTCCGCCGCATCCTTGATCATTTCCGGCAGCCGGCTGATCCGCTGCTGGGTCAGAGCGGATACGTACACCACATTGGCGTAGGGCATGAAGATCAGTTCGTGGCGGATGTTCTTGGTGAATTCTTCCGTGGACATCACCGTCTTGTTGGGATACAGATCCCATTTGTTCACCACGATTACGATGCCCTTCCCTGCCTCATGGGCATAGCCGGCGATTTTCTTGTCCTGTTCCGTAATTCCTTCCTCGGCGTTGAGTACCAGGAGCACCACGTCGCTCCGGTCCACAGCCCGGAGAGTCCGGATGATGCTGTATTTTTCGATGGGTTCGTCGATTTTCCCTTTCCGGCGCATGCCGGCAGTATCGATGAACAGGTAAGTCTGGCCGTCTTTTTCCACCGGCACGTCGATGGCGTCCCGGGTGGTGCCCGCCACGTCGCTGACAATGGAACGGGTCTGGCCGATAATATCGTTGAAGATGGAGGATTTGCCCACATTGGGCCGGCCGATGATGGCCACCTTGATCACGTCTTCATTGTCCTCGTCATCGTCGGATTCCGGAGGGAATTTCTCCACCACGGCATCCAGCAGGTCCCCCAGATTCAGCCGGTTGGAGGCGGAAATCAGGTAGGGTTCCCCGATGCCCAGGTTGTAGAATTCGTAGGCTTCTGCCTCCTGTTTGGGAGTATCTGCCTTATTCACGGCCAGCACCACCGGTTTTTTGGACTGGCGGAGCATTTTGGCCACTTCCATATCGTCGTTGGTAATCCCGGTACGGGCATCACACACAAACAGGATCACATCCGCTTCCCGCACGGCAATTTCCGCCTGCTGGCGGATGGAAACCGCAATGGAATCAGTATTCTGCATTTCAATGCCCCCGGTATCCACCATGGTGAATTTCCGGTCCAGCCATTCCGCGTCAGCATAGAGACGGTCCCGGGTCACACCGGGGGTATCTTCCACAATGGAGATCCGGCTGTCGGCAAATATGTTAAATAGTGTTGATTTGCCGACATTGGGTCTGCCGACAATGGCAACTATGGGTTTGCTCATGGAAAGAACCTCTTTCAGTTAAATTCATTTTTCCCCGTAGGGAAGAGCGCGGACCGCTGCGGCCAGGTCCCCGGTAACATAATACCGCACCTGCCGCAGGTCCTCCACTCTGGTACACCCGGTGAGGGTGTAAAAATCTTTCACAGCTTCCAGCAGCTGCCGGATCCAGTCTATGGCTCTTTGGGGTCCCCCGCCGTTCCGGACAAAACGGAGGATATTTCCAGCCATCCCCACAGCATTGGCTCCCAGCATCTGGGCCTTGAACACGTCCAGGGCCGTCCGGATGCCTCCCGAAGCGATAATGCCCTTTTGCCAGCCTTTGGCTTCCACCACTTCCAGAAGGGACAGGGCCGAAGGAATGCCCCACTCGATCAGTTCTTTGTTCCCTTCCCGGTTGCGGCAGCATTCAATGGCCGGGAAATTGGTGCCGCCGGCCCCGCCGGTATCCAGGATGGATACCCCGCAGTCCAGCAGCCGTCTGGCGTCTTCCCGTTCCATACCGCAGCCTGTTTCCTTCACGATTACAGGGACTTCCGACTGTTCACAGATAGCGGCGATCTGTTCCAGCCAGCGGGAAAAATCCCGGTCCCCTTCTTCCATGGCCAATTCCTGGGCACTGTTGAGATGGATCTCCATGGCCTGGGCTTCCACCATGTCCACAGCCCGGCGGGCTTCCTCCGGAGTGGCCAGTGCACTGACGTTGGCAAAGATCACCCCGTCGGGATTCTCCTCCCGGACCACTTTGTAGGTGTCTGCATACTCTCCGGACCGGACGGCTCCGTACTGAGACCCTACGGCCATGGGACACCCGGTTTCCCGGGCGATCAGGGCCAGTTTCCGGTTCAGATGGGTGACTTTCTCCGCCCCTCCCGTTATGGCGTCGATCACCAGAGGGTGGGGCAGAATGCCCACCCCGGGCAGGCTGGTGGAAAGGTCCACTTTCCTCCGGTCCACCTGGGGCAGGCAGCGATGCATCACCTGCACATCAGAAAAGCCGGTGGCCCTTGGACCATCCTCAAGGTGCACGGCATACTTGATGTGATCGATTTTACGGCTCTCCCGGCTTTTCATCTGTATAAACCCCGCTTATTCCGACAGCTTATTTGTGAGCTTCTGCTTCGGCTTCCGCTTCAGCCAGTTTTTCACCCAGGCCCTGGGACAGAGTGCTCTTCTTGCCCAGATACTGACGCATTTCAGCCTTTTCGGCATCTTCCTTGGCTTTGGTGATGCTCAGGGCAATCTTCTTGTGTTCGGTATCCACACGCAGGACTTTCACTTTCACTTCCTGGCCGATTTCCAGAACATCTTCCGGTTTTTCAATCCGCTGTTCAGCGATTTCGGAAATGTGGATCATGCCTTCGTTCTTGTCGTTCAGTTTCACAATGGCACCGAAGGGCAGGAACCGTACCACAGTACCGGTCACTACATCGCCCACATGGAATTCCTTGGCAGCAGCCACCCAGGGATCTTCCTGGAGAGCTTTGATGGACAGGCTGATACGGCCTTTTTCTTCATCCAGGCCTTTGATGTACACATTGATCTTTTCGCCCACTTTGTACAGGTCAGCCGGTTTCACGCTGCGGTCCCAGGACACTTCAGAGATGTGCACCAGGCCCTGGACCATGGGAGCGATTTCCACGAACATACCGAAATCAACGATGCTCTTGATGGTCCCTTCCACAGTTTCGCCTTCATGGAAGGTCTGGAAAGCCTTTTCCAGGGCTTCTTTCCGTTCTTCTTCCCGTTTGGCTCTTTCTTCTTTATAGGCAGCGTTCTTGGCAGCCCGTTCTTCACGCAGGACGTTTCTCCGGGAGAATACCAGACGTTTCTTTTCCGGGTTGATTTCCAGCAGGGAAACTTCCAGGTCTTTGCCTTCATATTCCTTCACATCATCCACATGCTTCAGATCCAGATGAGAAGCAGGGATGAAGCCAGTCAGTCCATCATAGGAAACAGTCAGGCCGCCTTTTACAGCCCGCAGGCCTTTTACCTGAACAGTCTTCTTGTCAGCCAGTTCTTCCGGCAGTTTCAGCCAAGCCTGGACAGCTTCAGCCTTGATTTTGCTCAGAACAACCAGACCATCCTGGTTTTCGCTGGCAATAACCTTCAGGGTCACTTTGTCGCCCGGTTTCACAGTGGGGGCTACGGTGTCCTTGGTCCCACCCAAAGTCCATTGGTCGAAGGCCACAGAACCTTCACTCTGATACCCGAAGTCTACCACGACCTCATCATCGGTCACCTCTACCACGGTAGCCTCCACAATCATGCCAATGTGCAATTTCATGCATTCCTGTTCGCCCAACAAACTTTCCATCGTTTCCATAGTTCCAATAGCCTCCTCAATAATTTCCTGCGGCGTCGATGCGCCAGCAGTGATGCCAATTTTTTGTGCTCCGGCCAGCATCGGTCCAGTGATCTCGCTGGCGTCCTGCAAAAGATAGGAACGGGGGTTGATTTCCCTGGCCAGTTCCCACAGGTGTCTCGTGTTGGCACTGTTCTTGCCGCCAAACACGAAGAAAGCATCTGTTTTCCCTGCCAGCTGCCGTGCGGCAGCCTGTCGTTCTGCGGTGGCAGTGCAAATGGTTCGCACGACTTTATAGTCGCCCGGACGTTTCTCCTGAGCCATTCGAAGCAGAAGGTTAAACTTCTCAGCTTCAAAAGTCGTCTGACTGACTACCCCAAACTTATCTTTTTCAGGAAGAGATCCAAGATCATCGGGTGTTTCGATGATCACAGAATCGCTGCCTGCCCAAGCCTTGATACTTTGCACCTCAGGATGACGCTTCTCCCCAATAATGATGACAAAACGGCCTTCGTCCGCCAGTTCGGCAGCCGTTTTCTGTGCTTTCCGCACATGAGGACAAGTGGCATCGATGACTTTCAGTTCCCGCTGGCGGGCCTCCTCATAAAGAGCAGGGCCCACACCGTGGGATCGGAATATGACTGTATCGCCAGCCGCGAATTGCGCCAGCTTCTCCTTGCATTCTACACCTTGCTGTTTCAGTTTTTCGACAACACGGGGATTATGAACCAATTCACCCAGAGTGGCAATACTATCATTATACCCTTTTGCTTGCAGTTCTGCAACGTGTATTGCTCTTTTTACTCCATAACAGAATCCGCAGGGGTCTGCAACATAGATTTTCATCCGTCAATTATCGCTGTGCGCGTCCATAAGAGCCTGGATTTCCTTCATCAGCTCTTCGCTCAGCTCCTCCACTTTCAGTTTGTTTCCCTGTTCGTTTTCCAGCTTCATGGGCTTGCCGAACACCACGGTGATCCTGGGCCAGAAGCTTTTCCGGCGTTTCAGGTCGCTGCCCAGGATGCAGGTGGGCACCACTTCCGCCTTCCCCTTCAGGGCAATGGCCAGAGCCCCGGGCTGGGCTTTGCCCAGTTTCCCGTCCCGGCTCCGGTGGCCTTCCGGGAAGATCCCCAGCACCTCTTTGTGCTTCAGGATGGTAAGAGCTGTCCGGATGGCATGGGCATCCCCTGCTCCCCGGTGGACCGGAAAGGCTCCCAGGCTTTTGTACAGGGTTCCCAGCACCGGTACGAACAGCTCACTTTTGGCCATGAAATGGACCGGCCGGGAAGAGGCCGTGCCCACCATGGGCGGGTCCAGCAGGCTTACGTGGTTGCAGGCGATCACTACCGGTCCCTCTTTGGGGATGTTGTCCCGGCCAATGACCCGGAGCCGGTAAATGATCCGGAACAGGATGGAAAAAATCAGCTGGACAAAGCGGTACCACATGTTACAGCACCTCTCTGGCCATGGCGGCAATCTGTTCCGTCACCTGATCGATGGAAAGATGGGTGGAATCCAGATACCGGGCGTCTTCCGCACACCGGAGGGGAGAAATCTCCCGGTTTTCATCCAGGGCATCCCGCTGGGCGATCCGTTTTTCCAGGTCTTCCAGGGATACCTCCGTACCCTTTTCCTTCAGTTCCAGATACCGGCGCCGGGCCCGTTCCTCCACGGAAGCGGTCAGGAACACCTTCAGCTGGGCCTGAGGGAATACCACGGTGCCGATGTCCCGGCCGTCCATGACCACGCCGCCCTCACAGCCGATCTTCCGCTGGGCCGCCACCATGGCTGTGCGCACCCCGCCTACAGCTGCCACTTTGGACACGTTCCGGGACACTTCCAGGCTGCGGATGGCATCGGTGACTTCCTCCCCGTCCGCAAAGACCCGGTTCACTCCATCAGCGTACCGGAAGGTAATGGCAATCTGGTCCGCAATGGAAGTGACCGTCTCGTCGCTGAAAGGCTTCCCGCTTTCCAAAAACCGCAGGGTCACCGTCCGGTACATGGCTCCCGTATCGATGTAGGCATAGCCCAGAAGGGCCGCCACCTTTTTGGCGATGGTGCTTTTGCCGGCTCCCGCCGGGCCATCAATGGCAATGATGATTTTTTTCACACAGATTCCTCTTTTCCATCCAAAGCGGCGTGAGTCCCTGCCACACAGCCTGACGAAAAGGCTGCCTGGAGGTTGTAGCCGCCGGTATATCCATCCACATCCATCAGTTCTCCGGCAAAGTATAGGTTGGGCACTTTTTTGGAGGCAAAGGTGGAGGGATTGATTTCTTTGGTGCTTACGCCCCCGGCGGTGACAATGGCTTCCGCCAGGGGACGGGTGCCGGTCAGGGGCACCATGAAGTTTTTCAGGGTCTCCACCAGACGCTGCCGCTCCTTCCGGGTGATCTGGTTCACTTCCTGCTCCGGTTTCAGGCAGGCGGCGTCGATGATCACCGGGATCAGGCTCTGGGGCAGCAGATCATGGAGTCCGCTTTTCAGCTGCTTCCGGCTGTATTTGGCAAAATCCCGCTGGACCCGGGCGTCCAGCTGTTCCGGAGCAAGGGCCGGCTTCAGGTCGATGGACAGGTCCAGGAGAGCCTGGGGATCCTTCTTCCAGGCGGTGGAAGCCGCCCGGGACAGGGTCAGCACAATGGGCCCGCTGACCCCGAAATGGGTGAAGAGCATTTCCCCGAATTCCTGGCCCAGCACCTTGTTTCCCTTCAGCAGGGTGGCCCGCACGTTCCGCAGGCTCAGGCCCTGGAGGGACCGGATCTCCGGGTCGTCGCTTTCCAGGGGCACCAGGGCCGGCCGGGGAGGCACAATGGTGTGCCCGGCTTCCCGGGCCAGGGCATACCCGTCCCCGGTGGAACCGGTCCGGGGATAGGAAGCCCCGCCGGTGGTCAGGACCACCGCATCCGCAGGGATCATCTTGCCGTCCCCGCAGACCACCCCTGTGACCCGTCCCTGTTCCAGTACCAGTTCCCGGACCCGGGTGTTGGTCCGCAGTTCCACCTTCTTTTTCCGGAGGATCTTCTCCAGGGTTTCCACCACATCCAGGGCCCGGTCGCTCTGGGGAAACACCCGGCCTCCCCGTTCCACCTTCACCGGCAGTCCGTTTTCTTCCAACAGCTCCATTATATCCCGATTGGTGAAGGTATGAAAAGCCCCAAATAAAAATTTTCCGTTTCCCGGCAGCATGGGGATCATGTCCCTCATGTCACAGGCGTTGGTGATGTTGCACCGTCCCTTGCCCGTGATCATCAGTTTCCGGCCGGGCATGGCCATTTTTTCCAGGAGCAGCACCCGGGCTCCGTTTTCCGCCGCCTTGATGGCCGCCAGGATCCCGGCTGCTCCGGCTCCCACAATCACAACCCGCTTCATTTGTTATCCTGTCCTTCCAGGGAGGCTACTTCTTCGGGAGTCAGTTCCCGGAACTCTCCTTTTTTCATCCCCTCCAGGGTCAGGTCTCCCACCTGGATCCGTTTCAGGGATTTCACCGGGAATCCAATGAAGTCGCACATCCGCCGGACCTGCCGGTTCCGTCCCTCATGGATGGTCACTGTGAACCGGGTCAGGTTTTTGTCCGGATTCCATTCCTTCACATATACCACCGCAGGAGAAGTGAGCCCGTCTTCCAGGGGCACCCCCAGCCGGAGCACGTCCAGTTTTTCTTCCGGCACCCGGCCGTGGACTTCCACTTCGTAGGTCTTGTCCACATGGTGGCTGGGATGGGTAAGATGCTGGGCCAGCTCCCCGTCGTTGGTCATGAGCAGCAGCCCTTCTGTGAGATAATCCAGCCGTCCCACCGGGTACAGCCGCTGGTGGAGCCCCGCCATCAGATCCGCCACCGTCCGCCGGCCCTGGGGATCCTTCATGGTGGTCACCACCCCTTTGGGTTTGTACAGCAGGTAGGTGTGCCGGGCGCTTTTCCGGTGGATGGCCTTCCCGTCCAGGGTGATTCGGTCCGCCTTCCCCACCCGGGTGCCCAGTTCCGTCACCGTTTTTCCGTTCACCTGCACCCGTCCGGCCAGGATGATCTTTTCACATTCCCGGCGTGAAGCCACACCGGCGGCTGCCATGACTTTCTGGAGCCGTTCTTTGGTTTGTTCCATATGGTTGTCTAATCCTTTCACTCAGTCAAATAAAGGTTCCGGTTCTTCCAGCCGGCCTTCCAGCACTTCTTCCGGCAGTTGGGGCAGATCCTCCAGGGAATTGAGGCCGAAGGCCTTGAGGAATTCCTCCGTAGTGCCGTAAAGGATGGGCCGGCCGATTACTTCCTTCCGGCCCACTTCCCCCACCAGGTCCAGTTCCACCAGGGTGCTCAGCACCCCGTCCACCTTCACCCCCCGGATGGCTTCCATTTCGCTTTTGGTCACCGGCTGCTTGAAGGCCACAATGGCCAGGGTCTCCATGGCTGCATTGGACAGCTTCACTTCCTGTTTTTCCTGGAGCCGGCGCACCAGGCCCGCCGCTTCCTTCTTGGTTACCAGCTGCCAGCCTCCCGCCGCCTGGCGCAGTTCGATGCCCCGGCCGGCCTGCTGGTATTCCTGCTGGAGGGTTTCCAGCAGCTGGGCCACTTCTTCGGTGGAACAGAACAGGGCCCCTGCCGCCCGCTCCAGGGTCAGGGGATCCCCGCTGGCAAAGAGCAGGGCTTCCAGCTCAGCGGTTTTCTTCAGTTTCATGGGCCTCCTCCTTCCGGGGTTCCAGGACCATGGGCCCGAAAGGCTCTTCCTGGATCAGATCGATTTCCTTCAGCCGCAGCAGTTCCAGCACGGCCAGGAAGGTGGCGATCACCTCGCTGTGGTTTTTCCGGTCCTGGAGCAGCTGGCGGAAATCCATTTTTTCCTTTCTTTTGCCCAGCGTCTCCCGGATGGCCTCCATCCGTTCCTGGACGGGGAATTCCTGCCGGGGAATCACCGTTTCCTCGTCCTCCTGCCGGGGCATGAGCCCGGCCAGGGCCCGGAGCAGGTCCGCCAGGCCGTACCGCTTCACCTTCTGGAGCACCTTTCCCTGGGGTTCCGGAGACCGGGCGGTCTGGAGGCTGGCCCGCTGGAGACATTCCCGGAGAGCCTGGGCCAGCTTTTTGGTTTTCCGGTATTCCACCAGCATGTCCACCAGCATCTGCCGGGGATCCGGTTCTTCCTCCCCCTCTTCCTCCGGGTCCCGGGGCAGCAGCATCCGGGATTTGATCTGGAGCAGGATGGCCGCCATCAGCAAAAATTCGCTGGCCACGTCCAGGTTGTATTCCTGCATGGCATTGATGTAGGCAATGTACTGCTCCGTAACGGAAACAATGGGAATATCATAAATATCGATTTTGTCTTTTTCAATCAGGTGGATCAGCAGGTCCAACGGGCCCTGGAAATCCGCCAGTTTCACTTGGTACACAGGCCGCCTTCTTCCCGGTCAGAACAGAAACAGGGCCAGGATTCCCCGGCACAGCTGGAGATACAGAGTGGACAGCGGATTGATCACCAGGCCCACGATTCCGGTAAAGCACAGGATGATCAGGATCAGGTTGGTATAGGGCCCCACCATCCGCTCATAGGCCAGGGCCTTGTCCAGAGGCAGCGCCGTCTGGAGCACCTTGTATCCGTCCATGGGGGGAATGGGGATCAGGTTGAAGAAGGCAAACCATACATTGTACAGCATGAGCCAGTTCAAAAACAGCAGCACGCCCCGGCCGGCGTTGAAGTACCGGGCCAGGAACAGCTGGAGGAACATGGCCAGAAAGGTGACGAACAGATTGCTGGCCGGGCCTGCAAAAGCCACTTTCAGCATCCCTTCCCGGGGGTTGGGATAATACCGGGGGTCCACCCGCACCGGTTTGGCCCAGCCAAACCCCACCAGTACCAGCATCAGGGACCCGATCAGGTCCAGATGGGCCAGGGGATTCATGGTAAGCCGTCCGTCCGATTCGGGAGTAGGGTCCCCCAGGCTGGCGGACATGGCCCCGTGGGCATATTCATGGACCGTAATGGTAAACAGCAGCGCCGGGATCCGGTAGATCAGAGACGCATCCAGATTGAGCATAGGGAAAATTTCCTTTCCATTAGGTAGAATTCAAATCAGAGCCGGCGCAGCCGGCCTCCTGCGGCCGCTGACCGTTGACAGCTGACGGGGCAGCAGCCCCATATCCCTATCATACTACCATAAAGCCGAAAAAGGGTCAAACTGCATCCTGCAGCCTGACCCTTTTCCCCATTTCCTTATTTTTTGTGTTCTTTCAGCCCATCCCGCAGGTATTCGTTGAGAATCCGTACATAGGTCCCTTTCATTCCCAGGGATTCGGTTTCCAGCACCCCGGCGCTTTCGAATTTCCGCAGGGCGTTGACGATCACGCTCCGGGTGATCCCGGCCTGGTCGGCGATCTTGCTGGCCACCAGCAGTCCTTCGTCCCCGGGCAGTGCCTTGAGGATTTCAGAAATGGCTTCCAGTTCGCTGTAGCTCAGGTTGGAGAAGGCGATCTGGACCATGGCCTTCTTCCGGCTGGCTTCTTCAATATGCATGGCTTTGTCGTGGAGCAGCTGCATGCCGATGACCGTAGCGGCATATTCGCTGAGCAGCAGGTCGCTGTCCACGAATTCTTTCTTGAATTTCCCCAGGATCAGGGTCCCCAGACGGACACCGTTCCCGAAAATGGGCACCACCGTGGTGTATTTGCTTTCAAACAGGCATTTGGTCCCTTCGCTGAAAGCGCACATGTTCTTCACCAGACGGTAGTTGGAAGACGTTTCCCGGATTCCTTCCAGCCATTTCACATAGTCGGCAGGGAAACGGCCCACATCCAGCACTTTTTTGATCATCAGCTCGCATTCAAAGCCGTCCAGGATGGAGTAGCCCAGCAGCTCTCCGTCGCTGGAGACGATGTAGATGTTCGCCTTGATGACGTCCTTCAGCACTTCCGCCATCTTTTTGTAGCTGACGGTTTCCGTGTTCTGAAGCAGTTTGTTGATCATACGCGTTTTTTCCAGTAAAGCTAACATAGTAAGTCCCTCCTAGGCCCTTGGATGATGTTTCTCATAGACTGCGGTGAGACGTTCCGCCGTCACATGAGTATAAATTTGTGTTGTGGATAAGCTCACATGTCCCAGTAATTCCTGTACAGCCCGCAGATCCGCCCCGTGATCCAGCAGATGGGTGGCAAAGGTGTGCCGTATGGTGTGGGGGCTCACATGTTTCTGCAGGGCACACATGTCCACGTATTTGTCCAGGATCCTCCGTACGCTCCGGCTGCTGAGAGGTGTCCCCCGGCTGTTCACGAACACAGCCTGATGAGGAGCTGCCTGGTACCGGACCATCAGCTGCCTTCGGCTGCGGCGGAGATAGTCTTCCATGGCCGCCACACAGGGATGCCCCAAAGGCACCAGCCGTTCCTTCCGGCCCTTCCCCATCAGGATGGCATACCGGTTGCCCAGATCCACCCGGGTCAGCGTAAGTCCCACCAATTCGGAAACCCGGCAGCCTGTAGAATAGAGGAATTCCAGGATGGCCCTGTCCCGGCGGCCCAGGACAGTGGTACAGTCCGGCATCCGCAGCAGGAGATTAATTTCAAATTCTTCCAAAAATACAGGCAGCTTCTTTTCCAGTTTGGGAGTCCGCACCTGGGTAAAGGGATTGGTCTTCACCCGGTCTTCCCGCCGGAGATACCGGTAGAAAGAACGAAGAGAAGAAATCCTTCGGGCGATGGTCCGCCGGGCCAGTTTATCATCGTGCATCAGCGCCAGATAGGAACGGATGTCCAGGACAGTGACCTGGGGCCAGCTAAAAGATTCCTTCCGCCGGACCATAAAGTCTCTGAAATGCCGGATATCCGCCAGATAATTCTCAATGGTCAGGGGGGAGGCGTCCTTTTCCACCTCCAGATAGGTGGCAAAGTCCTCCGCCCATTTCCCAAGTTTTTCTGAGGAACCCGGAGTATGTGTCAGTTCCATGGCAAGCCTCAAATTGTACGAATTTTATTGAATTCCCGACAATTCATACTACCATATTCAGACTAATCATGCAAGTTATTTTTTACATTTTCGAGAAAGTTTAGACTTCTGGCAGCTATAGCCGCATTTTTCTCTTTTTTCCCCCGGATCCTGGGGCCATCCCAGGGGGCGATCAGCCCGAAATTAATGTTCATAGGCTGGAAATGCTTTACCTCCGGGTTGCTGATGTAGTGGCTCAGGGCTCCCATGGCAGTCTCTTTGGGGAACAGCACCTGTTTTTTCCCGGCTATGGCCCGGGCAGCATAGATTCCCACCGCCAGACCGGAGGCGGCGCTTTCCACATACCCTTCCACCCCGGTCATCTGACCGGCAAAATAGAAATGAGGCCGGTTCCGGAGGGAATAATCCGGGTTCAGCAGCAGTGGACTGTTCAGGTAGGAGTTTTTGTGCATCACCCCGTACCGGACGAATTCCGCATTTTCCAGTCCCGGGATCATCCGGAACACCCGTTTCTGTTCCGGCCATTTCAGATGGGTCTGGAACCCTACGATGTTGTACAGGGTCCCGGCCCCATTGTCCTGGCGGAGCTGGACCACTGCATAGGGGTCCTCCCCGGTCCTGGGATCCGGAAGTCCCACCGGCTTCAGAGGTCCGAACCGCATGGTGTCTTCTCCCCGGAGGGCCATTTCTTCAATGGGCATGCAGGCTTCGAACACATTGTGCTCGAAATCCTTCACCGGAGCCGTTTCTGCATGGCACAGTTCCTGCCAGAACCGGAGGTATTCCTCTTTGGTGAAAGGGCAGTTGTAATAAGCCGCTTCCCCTTTGTCGTACCGGGAAGCCTTGTACACCTTGTCCTGATCCAGGGAATCCACGGTGACAATGGGGGCCGCCGCATCGAAGAAATGGAAGTAATCCTTTTCCACCAGCTGCTGGATGGCTTCGGAAAGGGCCCCGCTGGTGAGAGGTCCGGAGGCGGTGATTACATAGTCCTCCGGAGCGAACCGGCTGTAATCAGTGACCTCTTCTTCCACCAGGGTCACCAGGGGATTTTCCCGGATGGCGTCAGTGACGGCCTGGGCAAACCCTTCCCGGTCCACTGCCAGGGCTCCCCCGGCAGGCACCTGGTGGGCATCGGCGCAGGCGATGATCAGGGAATCCAGCCGGCGCATTTCCTCCTTCAGCAGGCCCACGGCGTTTTCAATGTTGTTGGCCCGAAGGGAATTGCTGCATACCAGCTCACTGAACAGGGCCGTATGGTGGGCCGGGTCGCTTTTTTTCGGGCGCATTTCGTGGAGCATCACCGGGATCCCCCGGCGGGTCAGCTGCCAGGCCGCTTCACAGCCTGCCAGCCCGGCTCCGATAATATGGACGGTCATGGAAATTTTCCTTTCATTTCTTCTTCAGGGAAGCGTTGGGGCACTTCTCTTTGCTGCAGTGGAGCACGGTCTTTCCGCTGCGCTCCTTGTGTTCCACCATCATGCTGCCGCACTGGGGGCATTTTTCGTTGGTGGGTTTGTCCCAGGAGGTGAACCGGCAGGTGGGATAGTTGGCGCAGCCATAGAACAGCCGTCCCGTCTTGCTGTGCCGTTCGATCAGATCCCCGCCGCACTGGGGGCACTTCACCCCCACTTTCACCAGGATGGGCTTGGTGTTCCGGCATTCCGGGAATCCGGGGCAGGCCAGGAACTTGCCGTGGCGGCCTTCCTTCACCACCATGAACCGGCCGCATTTCTCACATTTCACATCGCTGACGATCACGGGCTTTTCCACCACCGGGATGTTTTCATCCGCCACCTTCAGAGCCTTTTCAAAAGGACCGTAGAATTCCTGGAGCACCGTTTCCTTATCGGTCTTGTGCTCGCTGATGGCATCCAGTTCGCTTTCCATATGGGCGCTGAAGGGCACGTCGATGAAGGGGGAGAAATACTGGGTCAGCATGTCGATGGTGAGTTTCCCCAGTTCCGTAGGCAGCAGCTTCTTCCCTTCCTTGGCCACATAGCCCCGGGCCAGGATGGTCTGGATAATGGGCGAATAGGTGCTGGGCCGGCCGATGCCCTTTTCTTCCAGTTCCTTGACCAGGGTGGCTTCGGTGAAGTTGGCAGGGGGTTCCGTAAAGTGCTGGACCGCCTCGTTCACCCGGATCAGGTTCATGGCCGTGCCTTTTTCCAGAGCCGGAACCTTCTTGTCCTTTTCCTCGTCCTTCCGGTCCGCCAGCTTCAGGAACCCGTCGAACTTTACCACGGAACCGGTGGCCCGGAGTTCGTAATTGTCCCCGGCAATGGTCAGGGTGGTGAGGGTGCTGACGCTGCTGGCCATCTGGCTGGCCACCGTCCGCTTCCAGATCAGGGTGTAGAGCCGCAGCTGATCCCGGTCCAGATAGGGCGCCACATCTTCCGGAGTCCGGCTCACACTGGTGGGACGGATGGCTTCATGGGCTTCCTGGGCATTCTTCCGGCTGCTGTACACATTGGGTTTCTTGGGCAGGTAACTGGGACCGTAATTGGCATCCACATAGCCCCGGATCTCGCTGACCGCCGCATCCGCCAGGTGCACCGAGTCGGTACGCATATAGGTAATGAGCCCTACAGAGCCTTTCCGGCCCAGGGTGACCCCTTCGTACAGCTGCTGGGCCAGCATCATGACCTTTTTGGTGGAAAAGTTCATCTTTTTGTTGGCTTCCTGCTGGAGACTGCTGGTGGTGAAGGGAGGCGCCGGTTTCCGCAGCCGGTCCCGGACAGAGCAGTCCGTCACCTGGTAGCTGGCCTTCTTCAGGTCTTCCGTCACCTGGTCCGCTTCTTCCCGGTTGTGGATTTCCAGTTTCTTCCCATCCCGTTTCACCACATCCGCCGTGATCTTGGGAGTCTTGCCGGGAGCCAGCACCACGGAAGAAGTCCAGTATTCCTCCGGTTCGAAGTCGTCGATGAGCTTCTGCCGGTCGCAGATGATCTTCACCGCCACGCTCTGGACACGGCCGGCGCTGAGGCCCTTCCGGATCTTCCGCCACAGGAGAGGGCTCAATTGGTACCCTACGATCCGGTCCAGGATCCGCCGGGTCTGCTGGGCGTCCACTTTGTCCATGTCGATGGACTGGGGATCCTTCAGAGCCCCTTTGATGGCGGTCTGGGTGATTTCATGGAAGGAAATCCGGCAGGGAGCCGCCGGATCCACCCCCAGGATGTAGCTCAGGTGCCAGGCAATGGCTTCCCCTTCCCGGTCCGGGTCCGTTGCCAGATAGATTTTGTCGGCTTTTTTGGCCAGGGTCTTCAGTTCCTTGATTAAAGGTCCTTTCCCCCGGATATTGATGTATTTGGGAGTGAAATGATGCTCTACGTCAACACCGAACTGACTTTTGGGCAGATCCCGGAGATGGCCCATGGAGGCCCGTACCGTAAAGGTCTTGCCCAGAAATTTTTCGATGGTCTTGGCTTTCGTAGGGGATTCCACAATGACCAGTTTATTCGTCACGATTTTCTCCTCCTAAACTGCATGATAGCGATTGCGGCTGTTCCGCTGGACCCGGCCGGACAGTTCCAGCTCCAGGAGCAGGGTACTGAGCACGGCCAGGGGCCAGGGGAATGCATCGGCCAGTTGTTCCAGGGAACTGCCCTGGTGTTTCTGGAGCCAGCGGCACAGGGCCCCGGCTTTTTCTTTTTCATCGGGAGCGAAATCCCGGAACAGGTCCGGTTCTTCTCCGGCCTGGGGCAGAGTTCCCTCTTCCGGCCCCAGCAGGCTGGTGAGTACTTCCTGGGGATCATCCCCCACCCGGGCTCCCTGCTTCAGGAGATGGTGGGTGCCCTGGCTGGTTTCGGAAAAGATGGGCCCGGGGACGGCGAACAGTTCCCGGTTTTCGTCCAGAGCGGCATGGGCGGTGCTCATGGCCCCGCTGCGGATGGCAGCTTCCACCACCACCACTGCCCGGCAAAAGCCCACGATGATCCGGTTCCGCAGAGGGAAGTTCTGGGGCAGGGGCGGAGTCCAGGGGGCATATTCCGTCACCAGGGCTCCCTGCTGGGCGATCCGGTCAAAAAGCCGGAGATGGCGCCGGGGATACAATTCCCCCAGTCCGCCGCCCAGTACGGCCACTGTGGGGCCGCCTGCATCCAGGGCCGCCTTGTGGGCCGCCGCATCGATGCCGTAGGCGCCCCCGCTGATCACCGGCACCTGCCGGAGGGCCGCCGCCCGGGCAAACCGGGCGGCCACGGCCAGACCGTAATCCGTGGCCTTCCGGGACCCTACCACCGCCACACAGGCCGGCTGGTCCGGCAGGGTGCCCTTTACATAGAGCACTGGTGGAGGAGCGGCCAGCTGGTCCACCAAAACCGGGTAGTCCGGATTCCACCGGCTGATCACCCGGGCCTGGTGATGCTCACACCAGTCCCAGATCCTTTCCGGCAGATTTCTCCGGTGGGGCGACTGCCAGACCTTGTCCAGAGCCGGGCTCCAAAGCCCCGCCTCCTTCAGTTCCCCTGTCCCCGCCTTCCAGGCTTTTTCCAGAGACCCGAAGGCCTCCCGGAGCAAAGGTACCCCCTGAGGGGCCTCGTAGCTCAGCAGATCTGCCAAGGCTGCACAATACACATCTTCCATAGGCTCACATCCCTTGCTGCATATAATAGAAGTTTTCTACGCCTGCAAACGAGTATTAGTATACATGGAAACTGTCTGAAAAATCAAGAGGGGGTTGTTGCACGTTGTATGAACAACCCCTGTCACCGGTCTCCTGTTACCGGCCGCTGGCCGCTGGAAAGGACCCGTAACTGACGGGTCCTTTTGAAGAGAAACGCAGCCCTTGCACCTTCCCCCCTTTTATTGTATGATATTCACAAACAATTTATGTTTTCTGTTTGCCCAATGTTCGGCAAATTTCAATTCCTGAAGGAGGAACTTTCCATGCCCGCATCTCTTAACGCCACCCCGTCCGGGGAACGTGTCCATATTGGTCTGTTCGGCTGCCGGAACGCCGGCAAATCTTCTCTGATCAACGCCATTACCGGCCAGGACCTGGCCATTGTGTCCGACTACAAGGGCACCACCACCGACCCGGTTTCCAAAGCCATGGAAATCCTGCCTCTGGGGCCGGTACTCCTCACCGACACCCCGGGGATGGACGACGACACGGACCTGGGCCAGTCCCGGATCGAAAAGGCCCGGCTGGTACTCCGGAGCACGGACATCGCCCTGTTGGTGGTGGATGCGTCCACAGGCATGAATACTTTCGACCGGAAACTGCTCCAGGAAATCCGTGACCGGAAGATCCCCTACCTGGTAGTGTTCAACAAATGCGACCTGGTGCCCAGCTTCACCCTGCCGGAAGACCTGAAGGATCACAGCATGCTGGTCAGTGCCCAGGCGGGTACCCAGATCTGGGAACTGAAGGAACGGATCTCCCAGGCCCTGGGAAAAGATGGGGTGAAAAAGCCCCTGCTCCTGGACCTGCTGGAACCCAATGCCCTGGTGGTGCTGGTAGTGCCCTGCGATGAAAGCGCTCCCAAGGGACGGCTGATCCTGCCCCAGCAGCAGACCATCCGGGAACTCTTGGACGGCCACTGCAGTGCCGTTGTGGTCCAGCCCCAGGAACTTCCGGGAATCATCAGCCTGTTGGGCAAAAAGATCAGCCTGGTAGTTACCGACAGCCAGGCCTTCCATACTGTGAACCAGATGGTGCCTCCGAAGATCCGGCTCACCAGCTTCTCCATTCTGTTTGCCCGGTACAAAGGCCAGCTGGCCGCCTTCCTGGATGGAGCCCTGAAGCTGAAAGACCTGAAGGACGGGGATCCGGTGCTGATTTCCGAAGGGTGCACCCATCACCGGCAGTGCAACGACATCGGTACCGTAAAGCTGCCCAACTGGATCCGGAAGTATTCCGGGGCACAGCCTGACTTCCATTACAGCAGCGGCAAGGGATTCCCTGACGACCTGAGCCCCTTCAAGCTCATCGTCCACTGCGGGGCCTGTATGCTGAATCCCCAGGAAGTGGCCTACCGGCAAAGTGCCGCCCATAAACAAAACATCCCCATGACCAACTACGGCATAGCCATAGCCTGTATGAACGGGATCCTGCCCAGAGTCCTGGCCCCGTTTCCGGAATTGGCGGAGAAAGTGAAATAACGGGGGTGTGAAAATCCACACCCCCGACTAAAAGGGCTGTGAAAAAATGATTCCTCATTTTTTCACAGCCCTTTTTCACCCCTGCAGCGCCGATATATCCCTGTCCACGTCCACCGATACTGTGTAGCCTGGATACAGCTTCCCCACTTCTTCTTTCAGTTCCTGGACGATGGGTCCCCGGTCCCGGCCGAAGGTAACCACCACGTCGAACCGCATGGTCTTTGCTTTCCGGTCCACATAGAACCCGTGGACCTGGAGGGCCCAGGGGTGCCGCATCACCATCTGGCTCACTTTTTCCCGGATGGCTGCCGCCTCCGGATCCCGGGTATTGTAGGAATACACTGTTACCCCGGACAGATGGACCCCGGTTGCCTTGAAGATTTTTTCATGGATCCGGTGGGTCAAAAGGTCCACCTGTTCCACGGTCATCACATCCGGCAGTTCGATGTGCACAGAGGCATAGTTCCGGCCCGGTCCGTAGTTGTTGATCATCAGATCATAGGCCCCCTGGATTTCCGGTTCCGCCACCAGGAGATTCTTGATTTCCCGGACCAGCTGGGGATCCGGCCTCTCTCCCAGGATTTCATTCAGGGTATCCCGGAGCATCCCATAGCCACTTTTCAGGATGAAACAGGCAATCAGGGCCCCTACATAGGATTCCAGAGGGAGCCCCCATTCCAGATACACCAGAGCCGCCACCAGTACGGAAAAAGACAGTACCGCGTCAAACAGGGCATCGGACCCGGACCCGATGAGAGCTCCGGAATCCGCCTCCTGGCCTTTGGCCTTTACATACCGGCCCAGAATGATCTTGGCAATGACCGCCACCACCAAAAGGATCAGAGAGGCGGTGGTGTATTCCGGCACCTCCGGTTCGATGATTTTTTTCACACTTTCCACCATGGCCGTGACCCCGGCATAGAAAATGATGATGGAAATCACCAGGGCACTCAGGTATTCATACCGGCCATGGCCAAAGGGATGTTCAAAATCCGGGTTCCGGTCCGCCAGTTTGGCCCCGGCCACGGTGATCACCGAAGACAGCACGTCCGACAGGTTGTTCACCGCATCCATCAGGATGGCAATGGAGTTGGTGGAAAACCCCACCACCGCCTTGAACCCGGCCAGGAGCACGTTCACTCCGATACCGATGAAACTGGTCCGCAGGATGATGGATTCCCTGCGGCCCTTTGCCAATGAAATACCCATAAGAACCAGCCAGCCTCTCTCGTACAGAATTGCTCCCATTATAGCACAAATGGAAGGGTTGGAAAACGCCCCTGGCGTTTTCCTTCCCAATAGAAAGGCCGCCGGAACCTCCGGCGGCCTTTGTCAATGGTCAGCTGTCAATGGTCAGCGGCCCTCCCCTTCTCCCGTTTCAGGATCGTGGCCAGTTCCGGGTCTTCTCCCAGGTCCACCGGGCCGAAATTGGTGTGGTTCCCTTCTCCGTCCCAGCTGCACAGCATATACCCCATGGTATTGGCGTCATATTCCACCGTATAATACCGGGGATTTTCTCCCTGGAGCCCGTGGACCAGGTAGGCCCGGGGGCACAGAGTGTTGAAGTTCCAACCCGCTTCAAAGGGAAAATGCATCCGCAGCACATAGAACTGGGGGTGCCCCGTATGTTCATTGCGGATCTCCAGTCCTTCCGCGGTGAAGTCCTCTTCCTGATAGAACCTTTCGTTCTCGTCTCCGGTTTCCGGCAGATCCGCCAGAACACTGGCACACAGGGTTCCAAAAGCATTCCCCAAAAGGAAAGGACTGATCTGCTTCCCTTCCGGATCCGGATAAACCACAGCCGGGAAGAACTGGTGTTCCAGGAAATACAAAGGGTTCATGAGAATCCTCCTTTTACCCTTCCACCTCGACCAGTTCGATCTTGAAATTCAGTTCCTTGCCGGCCATTTCGTGGTTGGCATCGAAGGTAATGGTGGATTCGGTCTTTTCCGTAACCCGTACCGGGATCTGCTGGCCGTTGGGGGTGCCCAGGGCCACCCGCTGGCCCACTTCCAGGTTTTCCGAACCGGGCATCTTGGCAATTTCCACGGTGAGGATGTTCTGGGGATTGGGCTGGCCATAGGCCTCTTCCGGCATCAGGTGGATGTTCTTCACTTCCCCTACAGCCATATCCCGGACCGCATCATCGAACCCCTTGATCATCATGCCGGCCCCGACCACGAATTCCAAAGGCTCGCCCCGGTCATAGGAAGAATCGAATTTGGTCCCGTCGTTCAGGGTGCCTTCGTAATGGACTTTGACTTTTTTGTTTTCGTTGCTCATGGTTTTCTCCATTCTGTCAGTTTTTATAGTCAATCGTGTTAATTGTACCGTACTGGACGGGGAAAGTAAATGGCAAGAAAGGCCGCCGGTAAGTCCGGCGGCTTTTGTCAACTTCCGGCGGCCGATGGAGCTGCGTTTCCATGTAAAGCCATCTGCCACCGGCAGATGTTCTCCATACAAAAAAACACCCGTCAGGGATCATCCCTGACGGGTAAGCGGCTGTTAGAGGACTCTTGCCGCTCCGATATATCTTGCGCCCCAATATCCGCTGAATACGTTGGATACGGTGACACCGGTGCTGCTCCCTGCCTGGAGCATCTGACCGTTGCCGATGTAGATGCCGCAGTGGGAAGGGCCCGGTTCATAAGTTTCAAAGAACACCAGGTCTCCCGGTTCCAGCTCGCTGGAAGAAACTTTCGGGAAAGCATAGTACTGGGCATCCGCTGTCCGGGGGATTTCGATCCCCATCTGCCGGAACACGTACTGGGTGTAACCGGAACAGTCAAAGCCCCAGGGAGTGGTCCCCCCGAATACATAAGGCACGCCCACATAGTCGTAAGCGGTGCTGATCAGCTCTCTGGCCGTGCTGCTGCCGTAACCATAGCTGCTGCCATAGCCCCGGTTGGTGTTCAGCGTACGGTGGGTGGGCATTTCTCTGCCCATGAGCTTTTTGTAGGTGAAGTTCCCGATGACCCCGTCTGCTGCCAGACCCATGCTGGCCTGATATTTCTTTACTGCAGCCACGGTACGGGCTCCATAGACCCCGTCAGGGATCCCGATATCGTAGCCTTCCATCAGGAGCTGTTCCTGGATGGCTGCCACTTCCGGTCCTGACTGACCCTGTTTGAAACTGGCAAAAACGTTCTGCGCAGGCAGTGCCACTGCTGCGGTGGTTGCCGCTGCCAGCACTACGCCAAGCATCATCCTCCTAAATATAATAAACACATCCTCTCGATTACGCCTACGAAGTTAGCTGCCGGGTGCGGGTCGAGATGCCCTATTCCGAAGAAATTAACCCCACTTTGGTTCCCCCGTTCACATTGCTGTGATTCGGCTTTTTTATTTAGTTTTGCCGGTTCTAATTATAACAATTCTCTTATTCGCTGTCTATTGGCTGTTACCACTTTTCACGATATGTTCACGAATAATATACAAAGGTCTTTGCTTCACTTCATCGAAGATCCGGCCCACATATTCTCCCACGATCCCTATGCCGATCAGCTCCACACCTCCCAGGAAGAACTCTGCCGCTGCCAGGGTGGTCCACCCGGGAACCGCATCCTGGATAATATATTTCACATAAATGACATGACCGATGAGCAGGATGCTCCCCAGCCCTGCAATGCACCCTACATACAGGGCCAGCCGCAGGGGCACCCGGGAAAAGGCCGTGATCCCGTCCAGGGCGAACCGGAGCATTTTCCGCAGATTGAACTTGGAATGGCCGGCGAACCGGGGCGGTGCCACAAATTCCAGGGTGGTGTACCGGAACCCCAGATTGTTCACCATCCCCCGGATGAACCGGGCCCGTTCCCGGAACCGGTTCAGGGCATCCACCGCCTTCCGGTCCATTAGCCGGAAATCGCTGCCCCCAGGGGTGATCCGCACTTCGCTCATGGAATTGATCAGCTTGTAGTATAAGCGGGAGGTTATATTTTTGAACCAGGTGGCGTCTTCCGTGGCTTTCCGCACGGTCTGGACGATTTCGAAGCCCTCTTCCCATTTTTTCAGCAGTTCCGGTACCATTTCCGGCGGGTGCTGGAGATCCCCGTCCATGGAGATCACCGCGTCCCCGGTGGACTGGTCCAGACCGCAGGTCAGAGCCAGCTGGTGGCCGAAATTCCGGGCAAACACATACCCCTGGACATTGGGATCCTTCTCTGCCAGTTCCCGGATCAGCTGGCTGGTCCGGTCTTTGGAACCATCGTCAATGAACAGGATTTCGTAATCATACGGCAAAGGCGCCATTACTTGCGTAAGGCGCCTGTAAAACTCGTGGATATTCTCCTCTTCATTGAAGACAGGCACGACAAAAGAGATCTTTTTCATGCATTGTCTTCCTTTCCGTTATAAAACGGCCAAAGCCTGTTCGTAGGCACTTTTGGGTTCAACCCCTACAAAGCGCTGGACTTCCTTGCCGGCCTTGAACAGCACCACCGTAGGGATGGCGGATACGTTGAACCGCATGGCCACGTCTGGCACCTGGTCCACATCCAGTTTGGCGAACTGGACTTCCGGATGTTCCGCTGCCAGGTCTTCGATAACGGGAGCCAGCATCCGGCAGGGACCGCACCAGGTGGCCCAGAAGTCCACCAGTACCGGTTTGCCTGCATCCTGGATCAGTTTGTCAAAAGCGGCTGCGCTGCCAATATGCATCATTTCCATGGTATTTCCTCCTTCGTGCTTCCGCACAAGGTATTTTTCAAAAAGGTGAGTGCTCAGTAAGCCGAGTTCTGTCAACGATAATCATTTATCTAGCCCTGCAGTTGCCTGCAGGTTCAAGCGACACTACCCGGAAGGATCAGCGGGCCGCTTCATCCCTTCCCTATTTGGTCTTGCTCCGGATGGGGTTTACCAAGCCGGCCAATCACTTGACCGCTGGTGCGCTCTTACCGCACCGTTTCATCCTTACCGGCAAAGCCGGCGGTTTGTTTTCTGTGGCACTTTCCTTAGGGTCGCCCCCACTGGACGTTATCCAGCATCCTGCCCTGCGGAGCTCGGACTTTCCTCATCAGCACAAAGGCTGCCGCGATTATCTTTCCGCACTCACTGGATGAAATGATACCATAGGTTGGTCAATCCGTCAAACCTTCCACAGGTACCGCTGTAACATTTTGTCGTATTCCCAGGATTCGCTCCGTTCTTTTTCGTGGAACTGATTCATGATGGAATCCACTTCGTCCGCATAATGGACGATGAAGGCCTCCTTGGTGACGCACACCACCGGGGATCCTTTGTCCTGGTCCCCGTGATGGCTGAGGATGATGTGGAGGAGCCGTTCCCGCCGGTCTGCCGACAGGTCGGGGATCTTCCGGGCAGCCCGGTCCACGGCCATGGCTCCAATGGAAATATGGCCCATGAGCCGGCCTTCGGTGGTATAGGGGAATCCCAGATCCGAAGAGATTTCCCGGATCTTTCCCAGGTCGTGGAGCAGGGCCCCGGCAATCACCAGGTCCAGATCCACGTTCCCGATGGCCCCGGCCATGGCCACGGCCAGCCGGGTGACGCACACGGTGTGGTGGAGCAGCCCGCCCACATAGGCATGGTGGAGCCGCATTCCCGCCGGATTCTTCAAGAACTGCCGGAGGGTATTCCCGGAAAACAGGGTTTCCACCAGTTCCCGGAGGCTGTCATCCTGGATCCGGCCCATAAAGGCCTGGAATTCTGTCTTGTATTTTTCCAGATCGATGTGGCCGCTGGGCAGCAGATTGGACAGATCGTCCTCTTCCGTCACCGCCTGGACTTTCTGGACAATCACCTGGTAGGCCATAGTGGTGGAATATTTGTTCACATCCACCTTTCCCCCGATGATATAGGGAGAAGGGGCCTCCATGGTCCGGAGCCGGCCAATGGGACCGGCTTCGAAACAGATAAAGGGAATGCAGCCGCTGTTGTCTTCCAGCAGCCCCTTGGCATAAGGCTTGCCGTTGGAGGAGGTGCCCACCTTCTGGAGGCGGACCAGGCAGGGTTGTTCCATGGCATTCCCCAACTGCAGATCTCGGATCATGACAGCCGCCCCTTACACCGTCTGGAGGATCCGTTCTTCTTCGGCACGGATCACTTCAAAATGACGGCCGGATTCATCCCGCCAGGTGTTGAGCACCTGTTCCAGCTTGTCGATCACCGGGCTCTCGGTAAGCTGATGGGTGCCGTCCACTACATTCAGCCCCAGGTTCAGGGCCTTCTGGGCCACATGGTACTTCAGATCTCCGGTAACCAGGGTATCGGCACCGGCCGCCAGGGCATCCTCCATAAAGTCGGCTCCGCTGCCGCCTACTACGGCCACTTTGTACACCGGTTCTTCCCCGCCGGCAAAGGTCAGGTGTTCCGCACCCAGGTCATCCCGGACCTTGGCAGCGAAAGCCTTCAGTTCCATAGGTTCGGCCAGCACACCGATCCGGGCCAGTCCCTGTTCCGGGCAGTCCTTCCGGGGGATTTCCGTTACATCTTCCAGACCCAGCCGGGCGGCCAGTACATCATTGACCCCGCCTTTGGCCGCATCCAGGTTGGTATGGGCCGCATAAAGAGCCACATCGTGTTTGATCAGCTCATAGAGCACTTCCATCTTGGTGTCCGTAACCGCCAGAGTCTTGGGCAGGCTGAAATAATAGGGATGGTGGGTGATGATGATGTCACATTCCTGTTCGATGGCCTGTTCCGCCACTTCAGGGCTCAGGTCCAGGGCCACCAGGATCTTGTGCACATGCTGGGCCAGATGTCCCAGGAGCAGCCCCGGGTTGTCCCAGCTTTCCGCATAGGCTACAGGGGCCAGCTGGTTCATGAACAGACAAATGTCCGTTACAGTGGTTTCCTTACTTTCCATTTCTTCCGTTTCCACAGTCAATTTCCTCCAGTTGTTTCCAAAGGGTCTCATATTCCTTGTACTGGCGGCTGGCCCGGGCCCGCTCACTCCGGTCCATCTGGGTCAGCAGCCGTTGGATCTTCTTTTTCTTTTCCGCCACGAATTCTGCCAGCAGGGGATGATGCCGGCGGACCAGATCATCCCCCACTTCCCGGCAGCTGCCAGGATATTTCCAGCCCGGGGAAGGTTCCAGGAGCAGCAGTTCGTAAAGCCGCTTTCCCTCCCGGACCAGCTCCTCCCGGACCACCGCCCAGCCATGGTCTTCCGCCCAAAGCCGGAGCCGGCAGGAATCGCTCATGGGCTGGAGCACCAGATGTCGGAAGGCGGGATGCTGCCACACCTCCGGGGCTTCCCCCAGAATCTGCAGCATGGTTTCCGCCCCCATGCCTGCCATAACAGCCGTTTCCACTTCGCCCGGGGCCACCACGGTCAGGCCGCTGCCCTGGCGCACGGCGATCCGTTCTTCCAGATGGAACTGCCGGACCGTGTGCCGGGCTGCCTCACAGGGACCGGGGACCACATCCCCGGCAATGGCCTGCTCAATTTTTCCTTCCTGGAGCAGCAGTACCGGCAGGTAGGCATGGTCCGTGCCCACATCTGCCAGGGTCCGGCAGGGAGGCACCAGGGCCGCCACTGCCTCCAATCGAGGTCCAAAATGCATGGTTTCTCCTTACTCCCGTTCCAGGATGAACTTCCGGGCATCATCCAAGCTGGTCACGTCCCGCCAGCCGAAGCACCGGAGCTTTTCGCACAGAGCAAAAGCTGTTTTGTATCTGCCGATAAGGGCCTTGGCCTGGCGGAGGATTTCCCGTCCCGCCGGACTGTTGCAGTAGCCTTTCATGGCTTCTTCCAACAGGCTCCTGTCTTTCCAGCTCTTTTCCCGGAAACAGCTGTGGACGAACAGGAACAGATCCAGCACCCGGGGGTCCGCGTCGATGAACCGCTTTTCATTTTCCCAGTCCAGGAAAGTGATCTTGTCCTGTTCCTTGTCATAGGCAATGTCCCGGAGAGCCGGCCGGCCATGGTGGAGCCCCATCTGGTGGAGTTTCGCCAGGGCTTCCCCTGCCTTGTGGTAGGCTTCCAGCCGGCAGTCCTTCCAGGGGGCTTCCTTGGCCACCCCCTGGAGGGTCTTGCCCACCGCTTTCATGACAAAATAGTCATCCTGGAGCAGGACGATTTCCGGTGCCAGGGGAAAATACTGGTTCACCGTCATGATTTTGTACACCTCGCACCAGAAGGCCCCTTCCACACTTTGTTTGGCAAAGGCGTTCCGGTGGTTGGACAGTTTCCGTTTGATGAACAGGGCCTGGTCCTGGTACAGGAAAGGCAGGACCCGTTTATCCGGCTGGAGGGCAATGGCTTTGTCCGCCGCCTGTTTCAAATCCAGATCGATCAACGGTCCGCCTCCTTTCTCATTCCGCCCGAAGGGTGCTGATCAGCTTCCGGGCCCCCAGGATCTTCCCGGGGGACATGCTCAGTTCATCCACACCCATGGCTACAAAATAAGGGATCAGTTCCGGGTCCGCTGCGGCTTCTCCGCAGATGCCCACCCAGCAGCCCCCGGCATGGCCGTTCCGGATGGTCAGGTCGATAAGCCGGAGCACCGCCTTGTGACTGGCCTTCCCCAGTTCTTCCAGGCTGGCATTCTGCCGGTCCACCGCCAGAGTGTACTGGGTCAGATCGTTGGTGCCGATACTGAAGAAATCCACGTACCGGGCCAGGTCGTCGCTGATGATGGCCGCCGCCGGCGTTTCGACCATGATCCCCACTTCCAGCTTCTCGTCAAAGGGGATTCCTTCTGCCCGGAGGCTGGCTGCCGCCTGTTCCAGAAGGGCCCGGGCCGCCTTCACTTCCTCTGCGGAAACGATCATGGGGAACATCACTGCCACTTCCCCATAGGCGGAGGCCCGGAGAATGGCCCGGAGCTGGGTCAGGAAGATTTCCGGCCGCTTCAGGCAGATCCGGATGGCTCTGAACCCCAGAGCCGGATTCTCTTCTTCCGGCAGCTGGAAATAGCCCACTTTTTTGTCCGCCCCGATGTCCAGGGTCCGGATGATCAGCTTCCGGCCTTCCAGTTCCTGGGCAGCGGTACAGTAGGCTTCGAACAGTTCGTCTTCCGTGGGATAGTCTTCCCGTCCCAGATAGAGGAATTCACTGCGGAACAGGCCTACCCCTTCCCCGTCGTTCTGGAGCACCAGGTCGATGTCTTCCGGCTGGCCGATATTCCCGTACAGGGCGATGGTCCGGCCGTCGGCAGTGCAGGTGGGTTTCCCCCGGAACTGTTCCAGGGCATCTTCCGCCGCCCGGTGCTGCTGTTGTTTTTCCTTCAGGGCTTCCAGCACCTTGGGTTCCGGATCCAGCCAAAAGTTCCCGGTGCCCCCGTCCAGGGCTCCCAGGGTACCGTTCCAGTCTTCGTCCAGGGTGATTCCCGTATGGACGATGGCAGGGATCTTCATGGTCCGGGCCAGGATGGCGGTGTGGGAGTTGGCGCTGCCTCCGCTGGTCACAAAGCCCAGGATCAGGGATTTGTCCAGCTGGAGGGTTTCACTGGGAGTCAGGTCGTCGGCGCAGATAATGGAAGGCTGGGTGAGAAGTTCCGTCCAGCTCCGGCCTCCCTGGGCCAGAGCATCTTCCAGCTGGCCGCACACCGCCCGCACATCGGCCCCCCGGGCCTGCATGTATTCATCGTCCATGGCTTCCAGCATGGCGGCGAACTGACTGCCCGCTTCCCGGACCGCCCCTTCCGCCGTCATGTGGTTTTCCTGGATCAGACCTGTAATGGTGTCACACAGATCCGGATCCTGGACCATCATCTGATGGACTTCAAAAATGCCGGCTTCTTCTTCCCCTACCTGCTGCCGGGCTTTTTCCTTCAGCCCTTCCAGGGTTTCGATGACCTGCTGCTGGGCAGCCTGGAGCCGTTTCAGTTCCTGCTGGGGATCCAGACAGGTGTCCAGCCGGATCTCCGGCTGACGGCCTGCCGGCTTTACCAGGATGGGCCCTGCCGCAACCCCGGCAGAGGCTCCCTTCCCTTGTACAAGCTTCATGGACAGTCCTCCTTACAGATTGGCTTTCAGGAATGCTTCCAGAGCGGCTGCCGCTTCTTTTTCATCCGGTCCTTCCACGGAAACCGTCAGTTCCATGCCGGCTTTGATCCCCATTCCCATCAGGGAGAAGATCCGTTTCAGGTCTCCGGTCTTGCCGTTGCCGGCCACGCTGCATTTGGACTGGAATTTGGCCGCTTCCTTTACCAGCATGCCGGCGGGACGGGCATGGATACCCTGAGGATCCTGGATGGTATACGTAAATTGAATCATGAGAATGACCTCCTTGAAATTGAAAAAAATGGATACTTATATTTTATTATATCATAAAAAGGCGCCCCTGTCCCAGGAGGACGGGGGCAAGGAATTATGCGGTCAGGGGGGCAGGCCCGGCGCCCCGCCAATGTGGTCAGGTGGTCAGGTGCATCAACTGCAGGGTTTCCCCCAGGCTCCGTCCCAGACGATGCGCCGGTAGCTCTCCCGATCCGTAGCGCCTTCAGTGCTGATGCACAGGACCCGGGAATCTTTGTCCAGGCCCAGTTCCTTTTTCAGAGGTTCCAGCTCTTTGTTCCGATACAATTCACAGACAAAGCCGCTGGTCACCGCTCCGCTTTCTCCGGAAATCACCCTGGGGTCCCCGGGGACCGGTGCACCCAGGATCCGCATGCCCTGGGCCGCTGCCCAATCAGGAACAGAAGCGAAGTGCTCGGCATGAGCTGCCAGTTCCCCCCAGCCCAAGGTACAGGGTTCCCCGCAGGCCAATCCGGCCATAATGGTGTCCAATGCCCCAGTCACAGTGTGGAGCTTCCCATCCCCGGCAGCGGCCGTACGGAAGATGCAGTCCGCCCGATTGGGTTCCACAATGGTGATCACTGGCTTCCGGCTGCCGTAATAATCAGCGAAGAAACCTGCAAGAGCCCCGCTCATGGCCCCCACTCCCGCCTGGAGAAAAATGTGGGTGGGCGGCTGGGAGAGAGCCTCTGCCGCTTCCAGGGCCAGGGTAGTGTACCCTTCCATGATCCACCCGGGAATGGTTTCGTATCCTTCCCAGGCCGTATCCTGGACCAATACTCCGCCAGTTTCTTCCGCCACCCGGGCAGCATGGCGCACCGTATCATCATAATTGAATTCCGTGATACAGGCATCGCTGCCCAAAGCCCGGATGTTCTCCAGCCTTTCCCGAGAACTTCCTTTGGGCATGAATACCCGGCTCTTCACTCCCAGGCAGTGGGCGGTCCAAGCAATGCCCCGGCCGTGGTTCCCGTCGGTGGCCGTCACAAAGCACAGATCTTTGATCTTTGCATGGACTGCAGGATCCTGGAGCAGGGCAAAAGTCATTTCTGTTATAGGAATCCCCAGTTTCTCTCCCAGGACTTGGGCCACGCAGAAACTGCCGCCCAGTCCCTTGAAAGCATTGAGCCCGAACCGGAAGCTTTCATCTTTCACATAGAACGCCTCCAGCCCCAGGTGTTCTGCCAATCCTTTCAAATCCACCAGAGGCGTGGGCACGTATCCCGGGATGGTCCGATGGAAGTTCCAGGCGGTTTCTGCTGCCTGCCGGGTAAAAAGCCCGTCCCATTGACATTTCCCGCTGGATTTCCGGGTCACGATCTTGATTTCGTTCTCCATGGTCATGCTCCCTTCTTATGCTGCCAGCCGGAGCCTTACCAGCTCGGCCCAAAATTCTGCTCCTGTTGCCAATACATCATCATTGAAGTCATAGATATTCTGATGAAGAGAGACATTTCCGCTTTTCTCTTTTCCAGTTCCCAAAAGCAGGAAACAACCAGGCACATGTTTCAGGAAAGCAGCAAAGTCTTCCGACGCCATCCATGGCTCACAGTCTCCAAAAGTCCGTTTTTCTCCCACCACCGCCTGGGCAGCCCGCACCGCATGCTGGACGCATCCAGCGTCATTGACCGTAGGAAAGAACTCATGGGTGTAGGCAAAGCTGCACTGGGCGTGGTTCATCCGGCAGATTCCCTCCACAATATCCCGCATCCGATTTTCCACCAACTGCTGGTCTTCCGGTGTTGTAGTCCGGGCATCTCCCCGTACCGTCACGGTGGTGGGGATGGCATTGTGAGCCCCATCCGTCTCGATTTCCGTACAGGAAATCACCACGGGACGCATGGGCGGCGCATTCCGGCTGACGATGGTCTGAAGTGCCAGATAAATTTCTGCGAAAGAAGCCAGTGGATCATTTCCTTCGTGGGGAGAAGAAGCATGGCCCCCTTTTCCAGTGATGGTGAAGGAAAAATCATCTTCGCTGGCAGCCATGCCCCCCACCCGGGTGGAAAGGGTCCCGGCCGGCAGGAAAGGCGCATTGTGGAGGCCATAGATTTCATCCATGGGGAACCGTTCGAACAGCCCGTCATCGATCATGGCCTGGGCACCCCGGCCTGGTTCTTCTGCCGGCTGAAAGATAAAGCGGACCGTGCCATTGAAATTTTTCCGATCCGCCAGCAGTTTGGCCGCTCCCAACAGCATCACCGTATGGCCGTCATGACCGCAGCCATGCATTTTCCCCGGACACAGGGAAATATGGTCATGGCAGCTCCGTTCCGTGATATCCAGAGCATCCATATCCGCTCGGATGCCGATACAGCCTTCGCCGTTCCCGCACCGGAGAGTGCCTACCACTCCGGTCTTGCCGATGCCTTCTTCCACCTGGATCCCCCAGGCCCGCATCTGTTCTGCAACCAGCTGGGGAGCCGTTTTTTCCTCAAAGGCCGTATCCGGATGCTGATGGAGATAATGGCGCCAAGCCGTCAGTTGTTCTTTGAAATCCATTTCAATCCTCTCTCCCATCCCCTTTCTTATGCCCCGATCATTTCCCGCACCACATCCAAGAACACATTGGCCCCGTTGATGCAGGCCTGGTCCGGGGTGTATTCGGCCGGATTGTGGCTGATGCCTTTGACGCTGGGTACAAAGATCATGGCGGTGGGACAGATCCGAGCCATCATCTGGGCGTCCTGACCGGCTCCGGACACCATCCGGCGGCATTTCAAGTTCCGGGCAGCAGCGGCTTTTTCCACTTTCTGACAAATTCCTTCATCAAAGGGCACTGGATCGAAACAGGTCATCCGTTTGGCGGTGATTTCCACGCCCTCTTCCTGGGCCAGCTGTTCCAGATAGGCAGCCAGGATCTCTTCATCTCCATCCAATCTGGCCTTGTCCGGATTCCGCAGGTCGATGGTGAATTTCGCCTCACTGGGGATCACGTTCACCGCATTGGGCTGGTAGGCCATGGTGCCGATGGTGCACACCCCGCCGGATTTTTCCACCATCTGCCGACAGAACACATTGACTTTGGCCGCAGCCAGGCCCGCATCGTGGCGGAGCCGTGTGGGCGTAGTCCCTGCATGGTTGGCGGCTCCTTTGATGGTCACTTGCTGCCAGTGGATGCCCTGGAGATTTTCTACAGCTCCGATATCGTACCCTTCCACATCCATGATGGGGCCCTGTTCGATGTGGAGTTCCAGAAAGGCAAAGGGCTTCAGGAACCCGGGTTCCACGGTACCCCCATATCCGATCCGCTTCAGTTCTTTCCCCAGGATGGTCCCATCTGTGCCTACAGAAGCCAGGGCTTCTTCGCAGGAAAGTCCCCCTGCGTACACCAGGCTGCCCATCATATCGGGCGAATACCGGACCCCTTCTTCGTTGGTGAACACTCCCACTACAAGAGGATGCTTGGGACGGACCCCTTGTTCCTGGAGGGTTTGGCACAGTTCGATGCCAGCCAGCACCCCCAGACAGCCGTCATACTGACCGGCATTGATCACCGTATCGATGTGGGACCCCACCATCATGGGAGTTTCTCCCTTGTTTTCCGGCGTTTCCCAGATGCCGAAGATATTCCCGATCCGGTCCACCACTACCTGGAGACCGGCTTCCTCCATCCATGCTGCTACCTGATCCCGGCCCTGCCGATTGGTATCACTGGCCGCCAGCCGGATCCGCCTGCCATCCTCTCCAATGCCGATTTTTCCCAAAGTATTGATATGTTCCATCAGACGCTTTCCATTGATTTCCATACTGTATACCTCCTTGGACTCCCTTTCTTGATGGTTTCATTATAAGAAATCCCTAGAAGGGATTCTATGCGAATCCTGATGAAAAATATCACTAAATTGCGTTTTTTGAAAAGTCTGTTATACTGGAACCAAATCCATCTTCTTCAGACGAAAGGAGTTTTTCCATGCAGGTCACCAACATCCCAGTGGATGCCAGAAACCGGGAATCCACCCGCCACGGGACCCATGGATTTCCCATGGCTGTCTACAATTCCATTCTAAGCCGCAATGTACTGGGTTATACCCGGCTGCACTGGCATGAAGAACTGCAGTTCTGCGCCGTAGTCCAGGGTACTGTGACTTTTTCCGTCAACGAAGCCAGTTGTCAGCTTGAGACCGGAGATGGCATTTTCATCAACAGCGGTTATCTCCACATGGCCCGCCCTCTGGGAAATCCGGATGCAGGCTACATTTGCTTGGATATCCACCCCCGGCTGCTCTGCGGATTTCCCGGTTCTGTACTGGAACAAGACTATGTGCTTCCAGCCCTCTCAGATCCTGTACTGACTGCCCGGCCCCTGTATCGAAAGGATCCTTGGCAGGCGGATGTGCTCCAGAAAATCCGTGAAATCTACCAGGAAAGTGAAACAAAAAGACCGGGCTGGGAACTTCTTGCCACAGCCCGGGTCTATGAAATTTTTGCCGCCATTCTCTGCCACCATCCATCGGATGATTTCCGGACACGGAAATGGTCCCGGGCCAATACCGTGGCCCAGCGGATCCTCAGCTACCTGACAGCCCATTATGGGGAAAGAATCACCCTGGCTCAAATAGCTGCTTATGCATCCTATACAGAAAGCGAATGCTGCCGCATCTTCAAACGGTTCACGGGAGAATCCATCTTTGCCTATCTCCGGGAACTGCGCTTGGAACAGAGTGTCCGACTGCTGGATTCCACCGACCAGTCCATCAGTGAAATTGGAGAAAACTGTGGGTTCAGCTCCCCCAGTTACTACATAGAAGCTTTCCGTCAGCAGTTCCACTGTACACCCTTCCAGTACCGGAAGAAAAAGCGCTCATGACTCTTTACTCTTCACTCTTTACTGTCTGCTTTCCCTCCTGCTCCGGGCAGGTGATGTCGATGAGGAGTTCGATCATGTGGTGGAGGAGCCGGACTTCCTCGGTGTTGGCGGCTTTGTAGTACATTTCTTTGCCGGCCCGGCGGCTGATGATCAGGCCGTTTTCCCGGAGGATCTTCAGATGATGGGACAGAGCCGGGCTGCTCATGTGCATCAGGACAGACAGGTTGATGACACATTCTTCCATGTGGCACAGGAACCAGAACAGTTTGATCCGGTTGGCGTCCGCCAGGCTGCTGAACAGCCCGGACACCGCAGAAAAATTGGCATTTTCCGGCAGATCTTTCAGGATGTAGTTGATATTTTCTCCATGATTGTGGGGCAGTTGGTCCGCTGACATAACGATTCCTCCAATAGTCTTGTTGGGATTATTATAACATAAAAAAGGGGGTGAAAGAATTCACCCCCCCGGTCGTAGGCCGGGGCTCACGCATCCGACCGGGCAAATCCGTTCTTCATTCCGTTGCTGGCGGCGTAAAGGACCTGGCCCAGGACTTTCTTGGTCTCTTCTCTGGCCATGGCGGCCATGGTTTCGTTCCGGGCTTCCAGATACCGGCTTACATTCTCTCCGGCTTCTCCCCGGTCTCCTTCCTTCAGCAGGGCATGGGCCCGGGCGGCCACTTTGTTCTGGTAACGCTCGATCAGATTGGCGCAGGCGCCGAAATGAGCATCGGCCAGGGCCCCGATCAGTCGGTTAGCCCAATAGAACTGATTGGAATCCGGTTCTTCTCCCGTAACCGCCAGATAGTCCGGGGTCTTGTCCACATTGGTGTAGAAAGGCACAAAGGCATTGAACACATTGCATCCTTCGGCGATCCATTCCACGGCCCGCCGGTTTTCCGGCAGGTCCGGCCGCAGCTGGGTGAGAGCCAGGAAGTTGGTCCGGTTGATGCCGATGGGACGGTATTTCCCCCGAAGGCTCCCGTCCCCTTTGTGGCCGTAAGGATCGTAGGGAGTCCCCTGGTAGTGACTGCTGAGGATGTATTTCACGTCTTCCACGGTCACCTTCCGGTCCGGTTCCACGGACCAGGGCAGATCGTCGTCTTCCGGATGGAACGGCGCTTCCGGTCCTTCCCACTGGACACTGAAGGGAGTCAGGCACCGGAGCATGTACCAGGCCCGGGGTGTGTTGTAGGTATGGTCCGCATCATCGTGGCTGCCAAAGGCGGACCGGCAGTCAAAGGCCGTATCTTCCGCCACCGGCCCTTCCCGGTCTTCCGCAAGGGTCAGATCCAGGTGGTTGTCTTCAATGAATTCCGCCAGATCCCGGGAGCACAGGTTGTCCTTTCCCTGGTCCAGGGCGTCCGCCAGGTCCAGGAAATCGATGCCCTGCTGGTTGGGCATGACCACCGCCTCGTCGTCAGGCACCCGTTTGGCAATCCAGTGATGGCCCCCGATGCTTTCCAGCCACCAGATTTCATTCACATCCTGGAACCCGATGCCGTTCATCTCATAAGTGCCGTACTGTTCCAGCAGGCTCCCCAGCCGCAGCACCCCTTCCCGGGCAGACCGGATATAGGGCAGCACCAGGGTCAGCAGGTCCTCTTCGCCAATGCCTCCCGGCACCAGAGGATCCGCCCCCAATACCCGGGGATTGGAGGTGATGGTTTCCGTTTCCGTCATGGCCACATTGGCGGCGTTGATCCCCGCCTCTCCCCAGATCCCTTCCGTGGCCTGGGCATTGGGCATGGCCGTATAGCGCAGAGGATTGTCCGGGAGGTCGATTTCCACTTGGGAAATCACGCTTTTGTAGTGCCGGGGCTGGTCCTCCGGCCGGACCACGATGAACTTCTTGGCGGTAAACTGTCCGGAAGGAGAATCCTCGTTCCGGGCCATCATGGTGGATCCGTCAACGGTTGCATTCTTTCCTACTAATAATGTGGTACACGGCATTGTTCCGTCTCCTTTCGTATACAGAAGGGGGCTGTCGCCCTTGCAGCAGCCCCCTTTCCTTTTATTTTTCTTCATACCGGTGTGCATGGTCATGGCAAAGGCGAAAACCGTGGCCCAGGCCCAGAATTTATGCTGTTTCATGGATGTTCCCTGTCTGCAGGTCCTTCCCTGCCGCTTTCCCTTTATTATACCAAGCTAACCTGGGGAATGCAATCTCACAGGATGATCGGGTATGTCCTGACCCGACTGACCGGAGTCACCTTTCCCTATTACGTGGGGTGCCTGTTTGGGGGCATGCTCTTCCGGAACATCATGGATCATTATCAACTGAATCTGAACATGAAGGAAGTGGACCTGATCGGCAGCTGCAGCTGGTTCATCCTTCCGGTGATCACCGTAGTTTTCATCAACATCTGCAAGACGCTGATCATTACCCTGTTCATCAATCTCTGCAAGTAAAAAGGTTATTCCAATCCAAAATCAATTTGCTGAACTGATTCCCTATGGCCACTGCCCAAAGCAAGGGGCTGCTGCATGTGCAGCAGCCCCTTGCTTTTCCTTTGTCTCCCCTGTATAATGGCAATTGTATATAAATTAATTACAGGAGGGATTTTCTCATGAACCATCCCCTGCTCCACCAGCCCATCTCCCTGGGTTCCCTGACCCTGAAGAACCGTCTGGTGCTGCCTCCCATGGCTACGGAAAAATCGGACAAGGGCCAGGTGACACAGGCCCTTGTGGATTATTATGGAGATATGGCCCAGAGCGGGCCAGCCCTGATCATCCAGGAACACTGCTTCGTTGCTCCGGAAGGCCGGGCCAGTGTCCATCAAATTGCCTTTGATGAAAGGGCAGATCTGGACGGGTTGAAACGGATCACCGCCGCCGTCCACCAGCACCATGTCCCCATCCTAGCCCAGCTGAGCCATGCAGGCAGTGCAGCCCATAAGGCCCTGACAGGACAGGAGCCTCTGGGGCCCAGTGCCGTCCTGAACCCGGCCCGGACCGCTTCCGCCTACGGCCAGCCGGAACTGCCCCGTCCCATGGGGGAAAAAGACCTGGTCCGGGTGCGGGACGCCTTTGCCGCGGCCGCCCTCAGGGCCCGGGAAGCCGGCTACGACGGAGTGGAGATCCACGCTGCCCACGGGTACCTGCTGAACCAGTTCTATTCTCCCCTTACCAACAAACGGACGGATGCCTATACCGGCAGCACCCTGGAAGGCCGTACCCGTTATCTCCGGGAAGTGATCCAGGCTGTACGGGCCGCCGTCCCGGCTGATTTTGCGGTGACCCTGCGGCTGGGAGGCGGAGACTACATGGAAGGCGGCTCCCGGCCGGAAGAACTGCCCCAAGCTGTGGAACTGCTGCAGCAGGAAGGCCTGGACGGCATCAGCCTGTCCGGCGGCCTGTGCATCTTTTTCCGTCCCGGCCACCCGGAACCAGGTTATTTTGCAGAACTGTCCCAGGCCGCCAAAGAAACGGCCCGGATCCCGGTGCTCCTTACCGGAGGCATCGTCACAGGAGATCAGGCAGAACATTTCCTGGCCACCGGTCAGGCCGATCTCATAGGCCTGGGCCGGGCCGCCCTGAAAGACCATCATGTGTTCCGGAAGATATTGGAAGAATAGCAAAGGGTTTGTCCTTCCAGCTTCATGTCGAATTTGTGGTTGGGGTCTTCTGCATAGGCTCTGGCCTGGAACAGGATGCTCTTTTTTTCATTTCCGTTTTGCAGGGACAAAAAAAAGACCGTGGCTTACCCGACGGTCTCTGCAATCTTCACTTTCTCTGCCACCTGCTCCCCGGTAAGATTGGACAGGGCATCCAGCAGACGGATGTGGAAGGTGCCCAGCCCAGGACAGTCTTTGGCGGCTTCTTCCCCGGCGATGCCCAGGACCGCTGTGCCCAGGGCCGCGGCAGCCAAAGAGGATCCACAGGCGTGCCAGGTGCCTGCCAGGGCCCCCACCATGCAGCCGGTGCCGGTGAGACGGCCCAGAAGAGGCGTCCCGTTGGCAATGCCGAAGGCGGTCTCTCCGTCCGTCACCAAGTCCACTGCCCCGGTGACCAGGAGTACCGCTCCGTGCTGCCGGGCATACTGGCCGAAGGCACGGGCATCTGCGGCGAAGTTTTCCCTGGTCACCGCATCCGCCGCCCCGGCATCCACTCCGTGGGCATGGGCGGAAAGGCCGCAGAGGGTCCGGATTTCCGAACTGTTCCCCTTGATGATCCCGGGCCGGTTGTGTTCGATGAACTGCTGGGCGTACACCAGCCGCAGGGTACTGCAGGCCACTCCCACTGCATCCAGCAGGATGGGGATGCCTTTTTCATGGGCCTTTTCCCCGGCGATTTTCATGGCTTCCAGCCGTTCCTCATTGATGTTCCCCAAATTCACCACCAGGGAATCTGCCGCCTCCACGATCTCTTCCACTTCTTGGGGATGGGAAGCCATGGTGGGACTTCCCCCCACAGCCAGGATGGCGTTGGCGCTGTCATTCATGGTGATGGCATGGGTCATGCAATGGATCAGCGGTTCATTTTCCCGCACCCTGGACATGATGTCCATAAAGGTTCTGGGCAGCTTGCGGATGACTTCCCCGGTCATAGATATTCACTCCCAATTTTCTCTGGAATTCCAACAGGGTCCCGTTCCGGGACAGGATGGTGAGCAGCCCGAAAGCAATGGAACCGCCGATCAAGGTACCGGCAATGAAGCTGGGCACGTAGAACATCCAGGAAAGGCCGGTGCGGCCCATGAGGATTTCCATTACAGGATAGGACACCATGGCCCCGATGATCCCGGTGCCGATTACTTCACCCAGGCAGGCGGCAATGATCTTGCCCCCGCTGGCCCGGTAGAAGATCCCGGAAAGAGTAGCCCCGAACACCGCCCCGGTCAGGGCCAGAGGCGGGATCCCCATCACCGTCATCCGGATGATGCCGATGAGGGTGGCACACAGGAGAGAATACCAGGGCCCCAGCATCACCGAACAGGTAATGTTGATCAGATGGGCCATGGGGCACATGCCTTCCACCCGGAGAATGGGGGAAATCACAACCCCCAGGCCGATCATCATGGACAAAAACACCAGACGCAGGACTTTTTGCTGTTTGCTTTCCATAAAAAAACTCCACTCCTTACTGGACCGGTCTGCCGATCCTTCGGGAGTGGAATCGATTCCATTGCCGTATCCATTCCACAGCGCCAAAAAAGATGGCAAAAGCCAATCCTGACGGTCGGTACTGTGGTACCCTCTCAACCCGGCACACGGGCTCCCTCGCTGTAAAATGAATACCAATCCAGGGCGCTCCCCCTCGATCGTTACAAGTATAGCAGATTGGGGGAATTTGTTCAAGGGGAGAGTCGGGCCGGTATGTGTCAACAAGTTCTCGGTAAATCCTTCATCACAGTATCGTTATTCATTCATGTCCGAAAGTGAAGAGTGCAGAGCATGGACCCGTAGAGGCCGCACAACCGGCGGCTCGCCAGATGTACGAATCTCTGACCCCAACGATGTAGGGGGGCGCCGCAGGCAAACCCGTCCCGGCCGCCCAGAGGGCAAAAACTTCTATACCCATACACCCGCGAGGGCTCTCCGCCGGGAGGGCAGACCCGTTCGTCCCTGGCGGGAGGCTCACAGCCTATCGCCTTGCCCTGACGGTCAAAGGCTGCGGCTACGGACCAGGAAGCCGGACCCCATCGCCCGCGTGCTCCACCCCAGGAGCGACAACACCCGATGTTGTCCCGCCGACTCCTCCTGGGCCTGTCCTCCCGGCTCCCGGAGAATCGATGTATACTCGTACAAAGTACCAGCAAGGCCGGAGGCCAAGTCCGCCCTGCAGGGGCGGGGGACCGTTGCGCCTGCGCAATGGTGGTGGGGGCATGAGGTCCTGAAAGGACCGAATACCTTGGCGGGGGTACGGATATTTCGGCAGAACAAACAGCAACGAAGGGCACGGGATTGCCGGTGCTTCCCCGTTCTCTTTCTTGCCGCTCGTTCCGCTGTTGTCTATCGTACCTGCAAAGTATCGGCTATCGCCGATGCCCCCACCACCATCCTTGCGGATGGTCCCCCGCCCCTGCAGGGCGGACTTTTGGCTGTACACCTATTTTTATCATGCTGCTGTTGTCTATCGTTCCTGCAAAATATCGGCTGCCGCCGATGCCCCCACCACCGTGCTCCGCACGGTCCCCCGCCCCTGCAGGGCGGACTTTTGGCCGTGCGATACAGATGGATTGAATTTCTTGTCGGACCCTTTATTACGCCCCTCCATGACTGGACAGTCCCCGCTCCCTACCGTGATTCATTCTGTCCCCAACTTCTTCATTCTTTCCCGAATCACCCGGTCGATGTCCTCCGTTACTCCGGAAAAATTCTGCATCACATCCAGATTGGAATACCGTAGGACCAGAAAGCCCAACCGTTCCAGTTGCCTGGTCCGTTCTGCATCGGCTTTTTTATTTTCCGTCTCATAATGCTGTCCTCCGTCCAGTTCAATGATTACCTGAGCCCGCTCGCAGCAAAAATCCACAATGTATTTTCCAATGATGACCTGCCGTTTCACCCGTACAGGATATCCTCGGAAAAAATCAAACCAGAGATGCCGTTCTTCTTTTGTCATGTTTCTTCTCATCTTGTGAGAAAAGTTTTTCAGGTAATCCGGGATTCCGTTCCTGCCAGCCAAAGTCAACACTCCCCGAAATTATACTGAATTATCTTATAATATGGTATTTGTAATTATAAAGCAAGGCCGGAGGCCAAGTCCGCCCTGCAGGGGCGGGGGACCGTTGCGCCTGCGCAATGGTGGTGGGGGCATGAGGTCCTGAAAGGACCGAATACTTTGGCGGGGGTACGGTTCAACCGTCCTGGAATCCAGCAATGAGACCTGCGGATATGAAGATCTTGCTCCTGCCGATCACCCCGCTGTTGTCTATCGTTCCTGCAAAGTATCGGCTATCGCCGATGCCCCCACCACCGTGCTCCGCACGGTCCCCCGCCCCTGCAGGGCGGACTTTTGGCTGTGCACCTATTTTATTGTACTGCTGCTGTCCATCGTTCCTGCAAAGTATCGGCTGCCGCCGATACCCCCACCACCGTGCTTGCGTACGGTCCCCAGCTGCGGCATAAGCGACCACCAACGCCGCTGAAGCGTCGGGTGCCTGCTTATGCCCCTCCCGGGGCGGACTTTTTGGGCCGTGCGGTCCATTGGGGCCTATTCAGCAGGCGGCCGGGCCTGCTGCCCTTACGGATAAGCAAAGGTTCCTCCGGCCGCTGCCAACCTGCTCTGCACTCTTCACTCTGCACTCTGCCCTATTCCAGTCCCTCCCAGCTTCCCCCGCTTCCAGTCTCTCCAGAACAGGGCACCGATCAGCACATCGGCGGCCAGCCAGCTCAGGGGATAGCAGTACATGATGTTCCGGTAGGTGGGGTTGGCGGCATAGACGGTGGCCAGCCACAGGAGCCGGGTGCCCACGATGCTCACCAGCATGGCCAGGGCCGGGGTCAGGGAGTTGCCGAACCCCCGCATGGAGGCGGACAGGCTTTCGTAAATCGTTGACAGGAAATAGAATCCGATGATCAGATGGATCCGCATGACCCCCAGATCCACCGCTTCCTGCTCCAGTCCGAAGATCTCCAGGAAGGGCCGGGCCACCAGGAACACCAGACCGATCAAAACGCAGGTGAACAGGAAGTTCAACGTCAGGCCCCGGCCCAGCACCTTCCGGCACCGTTTCAGGTTCCCCGCCCCGAAGTTCTGGCTGGTAAAGGTGGTAATGGCCTGGCCAAAGGCGATGATAAAGGGATAGGTGTTGATTTCCAGCACATAGGCCGCAGCCGAAGCCGCCATGGCCAGGGCCCCTTCGCTGTTGATGGCGGACTGGATCACCATATTGGACAGATTGAACACCATGCCCTGGATCCCGGCAGGCACCCCCACCCGGAGGATTTCCCGGATGTCATCCAGCCGCAAACGGATGGCTCCCGGATAAAAATGGAGCACCCCGTGTCCATACCGGAGCATCCGCAGCAGCAGCCCGGAACTGACGTAATTGGACACGGCGGTAGCCACCACCACCCCGGCCAGCCCGAACCCCAGGAACACTGCCAGGAAATTCCCTGCAATATTCACCAGGCTGGCGGTGATAAGGGACAGCAGCGGGGTCCGCACATTCCCGTGGCTCCGGTATACGGCGGACAAAAAGTCGTAGAGAGTCATCCCCGGCATGCCCAGCAGATAGATCCGCAGGTAAAATTCCGAAGCAGCCCGGACCTCTTCCGGCACGCCCATCCAGACCATGAGAGGTCCGGCCAGGATTTCCCCCACCACCAGGATGAACAGCCCGGTCAGAAGGGCCATGAGCACGGTGGTGTGGATGGCCTGGGAGGCTTCCTTCAGCCGCCTTCCTCCCAGCCGCCGGGCAATGAGCACATTGGCCCCCAGGGAAATCCCCAGGAACAGATTGACCATGACCCCGATCACCGGAGCATTGTTCCCCACTGCCGCCAGGGCCTCCTTCCCTACAAAGCGGCCCAGGACCATAATGTCCGCCGTATTGAACATCTGTTGGAGGATCCCGATAAGAGCCACCGGGATGGCAAACTGGAACAAAGGCTTTGTCAAAGAGCCTTCCAGCATGTTGATTTGCGAAGCAGCCAAGGCATTGATTCCTCTCTTTCTTGTATCATAGCATTTCTTCTATTATACACTGTACCTGGTAAAAGAAACAGACAGACGCCGTCAGTGGTATATGCCAAAATATCTTCCTATAAATTGTCTGTTCTGGTGTATAATAGAGGAATATTATTACTATTCCCGGCTGAATTTCCAGCTGACGGATCCGGTCCGGCTGCTGGATGAAGCCCTGGCCCGCCTGATTCTGGACGGACAAACCTGATGTTCCGGCAGAAAATCCACCAGCTGACCAGGGTACCCCGCAGGACTCCCCCGAAAATCTAACAAAGACAGAGGGCGGCAGCCACGGACGCCCGCAAAATCATCAATGAACAGGAGAATCTCATAATGAAATTTACCACCTACACCCAACTGCCTCCGGAGGCCAAGGCCCTCCGGGAAGAAGTCTTTTGCCAGGAACAGGGATTCCAGGAGGAATTCGACAGCCAGGATCAGGCCTCACATCACGGTCTCCTGTGGGATGACCAGGGAGAAGCCGTGGGTGTCTGCCGTTTCTTCCCCGGCGAGGAACCGGGAATCTGGATCCTGGGACGGATTGCCGTAAAAAAGCGGTTCCGTGGCAAAGGCGCCGGCAGCCTTCTGGTAAAAGGCACCGAGGCAGCCGTAAAGGAACTGGGAGGAACGGAAATCCGTCTCCACGCCCAGGTCCGGGCTGAACATTTCTATGAGACCCTGGGGTATCGGGCCTATGGACCGGTGGAACCGGATGAAGGAGTCCCCCACCAGTGGATGAAGAAGCAACTGGAATAAAGGGAATAAAGACAGTTCCATGTTTTTGGAAAGGAGAATGTGTGTATGATCCAGGATAAAGATTTCCGTCAGCTGGCGGAGCTTGCACCTTTCGGCACCTATATGGTGACCCCGGACCGGACCATCGTCTATTGGAACAGGGCGGCGGAACAGATTACCGGGTATACGGCAGAAGAGATGATCGGTCTCCGCTGTCCGGAAACAAAGCTGGATCATATGGATGAAAAGGGTCGGCCTCTGTGCAGGACCTACTGTCCCCTGTTGGCCTCCATGGACCAGAAAAAGCCCCTGTCCAAAAAGCTGGTCTTTACCCATAAAGACGGAACCATGGGGGTGATCCAGGCCCATTTTGTGCCTCTTGCTGATGAAAAAGGCCAAATCCGGCTGGTGGCGGAGCAGTTCGAAGAAGTGAGCCTGTTGGACCGGGGAAGCCTGATCATCCAGAATCTGTATTCTCTGGCCTACCATGACACTCTCACCGGCCTGCCCAACCGGAAGTTCCTGGATCCCCTGCTGAAAATGCGTTTTTCGGAGTACCATCGGCTCCATCAGCTGTTTGCGGTGCTGTTTGCGGACATCGACCATTTCCACGATTTCAACGGAAAGTATGGCCACCCGGCCGGGGACCGGATGCTGAAGGCCTTTGCCGACGCCGCCACCCACTCCATCCGGTCCACGGACACCCTGGGCCGCTGGGGCGGAGAAGAATTCATCGGGATCTACCCCATCAAAAACAGATCGGATATCATCCCCATTGCCAACCGGTTCCAGCACATGGTGGAACAGGCTTTCATCCACCACGAAAGCCACCCTCTCCACATTACCATGAGCGTGGGGATCACCGCCGTCCAGGAGGGAGATACTCCGGATTCCATCATCCAGCGGGCAGACAAATACATGTACGAAGCCAAGAACCGAGGACGGAACACCATTGTGCATGATAGGGTGGAATGAAAGGGGGGTGTGAAAAAAATTCACACCCCCGGTGTCTGCCTTTTATCTCCCCGCCAGGGCCGACTTTACAATGTACTTCCTGCACTGCCAGTACACCACAGCCAGCACCGCGGTGGCTATGATCCAGCTCACCGGATAGGCCTGGATCAGGGTCAGGTAGTCCGGATGGTTGGCAAATACCGTATAGATCCACACCAGCCGCACTCCGCAGATGCCCACCAGGGCCACAAGGGCCGGAGGCAGGGAATAGCCGTAGCCCCGGAGAGCTCCGGAGAGGATATCCATGGCCCCGTTAAGGTAAAGGGTATCCCCCACCCACCACAGCCGCAGCACCCCCAGCCGGATCACTTGGGGATCCGGGTTGAAGAAACCGATCACATGCTCTCCGAAGAACAGGATGGGTACCGTAATGCACAGAAGGAACAGCCCTTCCACCCAGAAGGCCGCCTTGGTGGTGGCAAAGCACCGGCTCAGCTTCCGTGCCCCGTAGTTCTGGCCTACAAAGGTGGTGGTGGCCTGGCTGAACCCGTTTACGAAGCAGTAGATGTTGAATTCGATGATTACGGAAGCGGCAGCCGCCGCCATGGCCGCGGTGCCCAGGCTGTTGATGGAAGACTGAATCACCACATTGCTCATGGCAAAGACCATGCCCTGGATTCCGGCAGGGAGCCCGATATGGAGGATTTTCCCCATTTCATGGCCGTTCAGCCGCATCTTGTGCCGCTGGAGCTGGATGGGCTGAGGGGTCCGGCACAGCAGCACGAACAGGATCCCGGAATTCACCGCAAAGGACAGTACCGTGGCGCTGACCACCCCGGTAATCCCCCAGTCGAACACGGTTACAGACAAAAGGTCCAGGGTGATGTTCAGGAGATTGGCCGCCACCAGGCTGTAGAGCGGGGTCTTCCCGTCTCCGCAGCTGCGGAAAATGGCCGCTTCGAAGTTGTACAAAGTCAAAAAAGGCATCCCCAAAAGGAAAATCCGCAGATAGGTGGCCGCCAGATCGTGGACCTCTTCCGGCACCGCCAGGATCTTCAGGGCCGGATGGGCGATCAGTTCCCCCACCGCCGTCAGCAGCACCCCCAGGCCCAGGGCCATGACAATGGCGGTCTGGACAGTCTCTTCCACTTTTTCCTGCTTCCCGGCTCCCAGATACTGGGCAATGGTTACATTGGCCCCCAGGGAGATCCCGATCAACAGGGTCACCAGGAGGCCGATCACCGGCATGTTGTTCCCTACGGCTGCCATGGCGTCCTTCCCTACAAAATGCCCCAGCAGGAACACATCTGCGCTGTTGAACAGCTGCTCAAAGAGCCCCATGAGCCCGATGGGCATGGCAAAATAGAACAGTTTGTCTGCAATGGAGCCATGGAGCATGTCCAGGCCCGGTTTATGGGCCGACTTCTTGGTTTCTGTCATGATTTCTTCCCTTTCCCCACAAATTCATCATTCTGTCATTCCATGCCCTGTGTGGCTCCACTCCCGGACCCGTTTCCGCACGTCTTCCAGGTTCAGGACCCCCAGGGCAAAGCCTTTTTTCACCAGTTCTTCCGGCAGATATTCATCATACTTGTCAAAAAGCGGCACCTCATGGGGGTAGACCAGTTCCAGGGGATCGATTTCCTTCTGGATTTCTTCCTCCACCACCTGGAAAAAAGTCTCCTCGTCCGCTTCCATGGTAAACTGCATAAAGAAGGGACGGAAGGGATCCAGCTTCTTCAGCCCCAGTTTTTGGGCGCATTTCAGGTTCAGGAACCGTTCCAGGGCCAAAAAGCCATAGCTCCCCAGCCAGGGCAGAAGGCACCACATCTTTCCTCCCAACTGGATCAGAGGCTTTTCCGCCGCGCCCGAGGCTTTGGCGGTGAACCGGGCCTGCTGGAGCCGGGCCACGGCGTTTTTCATCAGATAAGGATAGGACCGGTCCTCCCGGAGCACCTGGCGCATCCTCTCCAGCACTTTGGTATGGATATCCCCGGGACATTCTCCAAAATAAGCGGGCACTTTTCCCTTAACCAGTTCGCAGTAGATCACATGGCGTTTCCGGTCCACTTCCAATACCCGCCACACATGACCGGCCAGGGCAATCTTTTCTCCCGGAGGAGGGGGCGCCACCACGGTGCCCAGTTCCTGGGAATCGCACCGGACGGTGAACTCCTCGTTTTCCTGGAACACCCCGTAAAATTTGAAGGAGCTGATCACCCGTTCCCCGGCCAGGCCCACGATCAGGCCCCCCTGTTCGGTCCTTGCAATATGGTCTTCGGCGATCAGATACCGGAGGAGCACCTTGTAATCTTCCTGGGTGATCCGGTGGAAATAGCTGAGCCGGAGCACCCGGTCCGCCAGAGCCGCCGGAGACATTTCCCCATTGCTGGCCAGGACGCTCATGGTCTGGTGGTACAAAAGGCTGTAGGGCAGCCGGTCCAGCCGGGGCGGTTCCACCCATTTTTCCTCCAGGTACAGCTGGATCAGGGCGATTCCCTGAAGCAGCTTCCAGGGGATGGTGGCCGGCAGCATAGCCCGGATCTCCGGCTCGTCCTCCCGGATCACGAACCACATTTCCGGAGGCAGGTCCCTCCGGCCCGTCCGTCCCATCCGCTGGAGGAAGGAAGACACCGTCCAGGGCGCATCGATCTGAAAGGCCCGCTCCAGCCGGCCGATGTCGATGCCCAGTTCCAGGGTGGACGTGGTGACGGTGGTCAGGTTCCGGCTCTCGTCCTTCATCAGTTCTTCCGCTGTTTCCCGGTAGGAGGCGGACAGATTCCCGTGGTGGATCAAAAACCGGTCCGGCTCATGGTTCAGCTCGCAGTACTGCCGGAGGCTGGTGGTGACCCCTTCACATTCTTCCCGGGAATTCACGAACACCAGGCACTTTTTCCCCCGGGTGTGCTCGAAGATGTATCCCAGTCCCGGGTCCGCCTGGGCCGGAGCCTGGTCGGTCTTCACATCCAGTGCCGGCAGGGCCTGGAGGTCCGCCCGGTCCTCCCCGGCCTGGGCGTCTTTCACGTAAAAATGTTCCATGGACAGCCGCCATTTGGTCCCCGGGGCCTTCACCTGGGGGATCAGGGTCTTCCGGCCCGTGCCCAGGCTCAGGAATTCCCCCACCTTTTCCGGATCCCCCAGGGTGGCCGACAGCCCGATCCGCCGGGGATTCACCCCGGCCAGCCGGGACAGCCGCTGGATCAGGCACAGGGTCTGGCCTCCCCGGTCCCCCCGGAGCAGGGAATGGACTTCATCGATGACCACGAACCGCAGATCCCCGAACAGCCGGGGAATGGCCATGTGTTTGTGGAGCAGCAGGGCTTCCAGGGATTCCGGGGTAATCTGGAGGATCCCGGAAGGATGCTTCATCATTTTGGCCTTGTGGGACTGGGAAACGTCCCCATGCCAGTGCCACACCGGGATGCCCCCTTCTTCACAGAGAGGCTGGAGCCGGAGGAACTGGTCATTGATCAGGGCCTTGAGAGGACCGATGTAGATGCACCCCACGCTTTTGGGCGGATTCTGGGCAAACAGGGACAGGATGGGAAAGAAGGCCGCCTCGGTCTTCCCGGAGGCGGTGGAAGCAGTAAGCAGCAGGTTCTGGTCCGTGTTCAGCAGCACATCTCCGGCCGCCACCTGGATGGGCCGCAGTTCCGACCACCCCTGGCTGTAGATGAAATCCTGGACAAAAGGTGCATACCGGTCAAAGATATTCATGGCAATCCTTTCTTATACGGTGAACTCCGCAAATTCCGGAGCGGTTTCCTCCCCTTCCACGGCGTTCTGGGCATACTGGAAGCTGTCGGACTGGAGCAGGGCTTCCACCTTCAGTTCCGGATGCTGGTACAGGATGTCCAGCACCTCGATGAAGTCCCGGATTACTTCCCGGGGAGTGATGTGGGAATCCGCCCCGATCCGCTGGAATTCGATCCGGATGAAGGCCACCAGATCTTCCTGGGTCACTTTCGGGGCATAGCCGTAGAGCACCCCGTGGATCTCCGCCAGTTTTTCCACCAGCACCAGCATTTCGTCGCTGGTAAGAGGCTGGAGCCGGATCACCGGTGCCAGCAGGTCCTTGTGTTCTCCGGCAAAATGGCCTTCCGCCAGCCGGGACCGGAGGGCCTCATAGCTGTACACTCCCCGCCGGGGGTCTTCCATACACTGGGGAGTGCCTCCCATGATGATGCCCAGGTAGTGGGCCTTTCCCTGGAGGGTATCGTTGTACATGGTGAGAATCTTTTCGTAGTTGTACTGCCGGGTGATGGCATGGGGAATCTTGTAGATGTTCACCAGTTCGTCGATGCACACCAGGAGCCCGGCGTAACCGGCCTGCTTCAGGAACAGAGCGAAGATCTTCAGATATTCATACCAGTCTTCATCGGAGATGATGATGTTCACTCCCAGTTCCTGGCGGGCTTCGGTCTTGGTATGGAATTCTCCCCGGAACCACTGGATCACCTTTGCCTTGGTGGCTTCGTCCCCTTGACGATAGGACCGGTAGTACAAAGTCAGCAGCCGGGCAAAATCGAACCCGTGGACCATTTCATTGAGGGCCTGGATCACCTGGCCGATTTTCTGTTCCACCAGGGTATTCAGCCGGCCGTCTGTAAGGGCCAGGCCCGTTTCCGTCACCACCTGCTGCTGGATCTGGTTGATCCACCGGTCCAGGATCAAAGGCAGGGCGCCTCCTTCGGGACGGGTCCTGGTGGCCATGTTCCGGACCAGTTCCCGGTAGGTGGCCAGTCCCTGTCCTTTGGTGCCCTGGAGCCGCCGTTCCGGGGACAGGTCGGCGTCCACCACCACGAAATCCTTTTCCATTACATAGTTCCGGAGGGTCTGGAGCAGGAAACTTTTCCCGCTGCCGTACCGGCCCACAATGAACCGGAAAGAAGCGCCCCCGTCGGCAATCACGTCCACATCGTGGAGCAGGGCGTCGATTTCGTTCTTCCGGCCTACGGTAATGTAAGGCAGCCCGATCCGGGGCACCACGCCCCCTTTCAGGGAGCTGATAAGGGTCCGGGCAATCCGTTTGGGTATCTTCAGCGTCATGGTTCTATCGTTCCTTTCAGGTCATCCGCATAATCTTCGATCACAGAAGGCGGGTCCCCGGCTTCCAGCACCGTATCCCCGAATTCTTCGTAACATTTTTCGTTGATGCTGTCTGTTAAAATAGAAGGCATCAGCCCCTTGGCCCCGGTCCAGGAGGTGTCTTCCCCATAGAGCAGGTCGTGGAGGTAGCGGTATTCCTCTTCTGTCAGATTCCAGGGCCGGGCCGGTTCGGCCGGTTCCGGGGATGCTTCTCCAGAGGCCGGAGAGATTTTGCCGGATTCCGGTCTTTGTCCTGCAGCTTCCTGACCGGAAACTGCCGGGGCCGGAGCCATTTCCGGAGGTTCCGGAGCCTTTTGTGCTGCCGGGGCTTCCGTTCTGTCCTCCAGGGAAGGCAGAGCTTCCTCCCGCCGTTCCTCTTCCGTCATCAGTCTGTCCCGGGTCACCGCCGCATCCTGGCGGATCTGGTCCAGCTGATCCAGATGGAACACCACTTTCCGTTTTTCCGCTTCCTTCTGTTCCTTCCGGTCCTCTTCCACCCCCTGGTGGACCAGTCGGGTGAGCCATTTGTAGGACAGGGGCTGCTGGAGGGGCTGAGGGAAGTCCAGTTCCTCCCGGAGGAGGCCGTCCAGGGTCTTCATCAGTTTTCCCAGCTTCCGGAGCTGTTTGGAGGTGTACACGTAATGGCGGAAGGTCCAGATGCCCTTTCGGTCATGGTAGATGCACAGGGGATTCACCACCACCGTGAAATCCCGTTTGTCCTCCTTCCGGAGGAATACGGCGTTGGCAAACAGCTCCAGCCATTCGTAGCCGGGCCCTCCCACATGTTCCTCCAAAAAAGATTTTTTCCGGTGGGTCTTCCAGTACCCCTGGATCATCCGGTAGATCCGGCCCAAAAGCCGCACGGTGTCTTCCGGTTTCTGTTTGTACAGTTTGGACCGACTCATATGGTAGGTGGAAAAAAGGTCCAGGGCGTCGAAGAGTTCCTGGTCCGTGGCATTTTCCCAGTCATCCAGCACCAGATAGGCTTCATCCTGCCGGTTCCGCTGGGTTTCCGGCAGCAGGGCGGAATTCAGCTGGTAATACAGCACGTAATCCCGGAGCCACTGGTGGAGATAGGGCAGGATCCGGTCGTCCAGGAGGCCGTAGGTTTCCCCGAAAGCCTTCAGCTTTTCATAGCCGTCCTCGGGATTTTCCACCCCGATCTGGTTCAGCAGTTCGTATATATAAAGGAAAGCATAGGTCAGAGAGGTCCGTTCCAGCTGCTGATGCCGGAGCCGGGTCCGCCAGCCGAAATACCCCCGGAGCTCTTTGTCCGTAAGCACCCGGTAGGTGGGATAGTAATGGAGCACCGGCAGGTCGTACACTGTGTCATCCTCGTAATCCGCCGCCAGTTTCCCCTGGCGGACGAACAGTTCCGGAGTGGTCTCATACCGGCTGGAGTCGTCCTTTTCCATGGCCCGGAGCTGCTGGAGCAAAGGGGGCAGCGGTTCGGGCGGGGTCCGGGGCTTGATGGGCTCTGAAGCATACATTTTCTGGAGCAGCCGGAAACTGGCCTCCTTCTCCTCCGGTGTCTTCTTCACAAATTCCATGCCCCTCCCCCTTTCTCCCAACTGGAAAGAATTTCAGCCAAAAGCAAACATTTTTTCACCAATCTTTATTATAAACCGAAAGAGGAGGCTGTTGCAAGAGCAACAGCCTCCTCTTTCCTTCACTCCCTTACGCCATGCAGGTGGTGCAGTTCTTGGACTGGGGGAACAGCAGCTTCCACAGGCATCCTTCCAGGACCACCCCTTCTTTGGGGTCGGTACCGGCTTTGAGAGTGGTGTCGATGACATAGCTGACAAAATCCGCCGCTTCCTGGACGCACCGGTTCAGATCTTTGCCATTGAGCACATAGCCCAAAAGGGTGCTGGTGAACACATCTCCTGTACCGCAGGTGGCAAAGGGCAGCTTCTTCACTTCATAGGCTTCCGGGAACAGCTGGTTGGGTTCACTGCTGACGATTTTCAGATGGTCCTTATCGCAGGGCACGCTGGTGATCACCACCTGTTTGGGTCCCAGGGCCAGCAGCTTGTCGCAGAGGGCTTCCAGCTCATCGTCAGTGGGGGCTGCGTCTTTCCAGGGCGTATCTGTCAAGAGGCAGGCTTCCGTATAGTTGGGGGTGATCAGAGTGGCATGGGCCACCAGTTTCTTCATGGCTTCCACCATGGAAGCATCGAACACCGGGTACAGCTTCCCGTCGTCCCCCATGGCCGGGTCCACCACGGCGATCCGGTCTTCCCCGGCAAAGTCCTCGATGGCAGCGATTACCTGTTCCACCTGGGCAGGCCCTGCCAAAAAGCCGCTGTAGACTGCATCAAAAGAGAGCCCCAGCTGCTTCCACTGGTCCCGGTACCCGGCCATCAGGTCCGTCAGATCCCGGGAAACGAATTTCCCGTAAGTCAGGTTGTTGCTGTACAGAGCCGTAGGAAACGGGCACACCTGGTGTCCCATGGCGGACAGTACAGGCATGGCCGCCGTCAGGGAACAGCGCCCAAAAGAAAAAAGGTCATGGATGGCCAGAACACGTTTGATTTTCATGGAAATACCACCTTTCAATTGCAGAAAATTGGACACGGGCAAATGGACAAGTATTATCTGTATTGTACCCCATATGGGCCAGAGATACCAGAGGGGGTTGCTGCTCTCTTATTTGTTGTACTGACAACGGATTTTCCCGGTTATTCCATGTATACTTGAACCATGGAAAAACAGACTGCTGCCAAAGGAGATGTTTCATATGGGAAAGAAAATTACGGATAAAGTCACCTGGGTTGGGAAAATCGACTGGGAACTGACGGAGTTCCATGGCCATGAATATTCTACGGAAAAAGGCTCCTCCTACAATTCCTATCTGATCCGGGGAGATCAGAAGACGGTGCTGATGGACACGGTCTGGAAGCCTTTTGATGAAGAATTCGTGGCCAATCTGAAACAGGAAATCGACCTGAAGGCCATTGATTATATTGTGATGAACCACAACGAAAACGACCACAGCGGTGCCCTGCCGGCCCTGATGCGGGAGATTCCCCACACCCCCATCTACTGCACCCAGAAAGGGGAAGCCATTCTCCGGGGGCTGTACCACCAGGACTGGAATTTCGTCACCGTGAAGACCGGGGACACCCTGGACCTGGGGGGCTCTCAGCTGGTGTTCATCGAAGCTCCCATGCTCCACTGGCCGGACACCATGTTCACCTACATGACCGGGGAGAACATCCTGTTCAGCAACGACGGATTCGGCCAGCACTACGCCAGCGAAACCTTGTTCAATGATGCAGTGGACAAGGGGGAACTGTACCGGGAAGCCATGAAGTATTACGCCAACATCCTGAACCTGTACAGCCCCATGGTCACCCGGAAGATTGCCGAGATCCTCAAGATGGGCGTGCCGGTAAGCATGATCTGCCCCAGCCACGGGGTGATCTGGCGGGATGATCCCCTGCAGATCGTCAAGGCCTACCAGGAATGGGCCCAGAATTACCAGGAAAACCAGGTGACCCTGATTTACGACACCATGTGGAATTCCACCCGGCGGATGGCGGAATGCATCGCCGAAGGCCTGATGGAAGCGGACCCTACCCTGAAGGTGAAGATCTACAACTCTGCGGTGGATGACAAAAACGACATCGTGACGGAAGTGTTCAAATCCAAGGCCATCCTGGTAGGGTCCCCCACCATCAATTACGGGTTCCTGTATTCCATCGGGGGCATTATGGAAATGATCCGGGGCCTGAAGTTCAAGAACAAAAAGGCCGCTGCTTTCGGCAGCTACGGCTGGAGCGGAGAAGCGGTGAAACAGATCACGGAACTGCTGGGCGGTGCCGGGTTCCAGTTGGTCAACGAAGGGCTCCGGTGCCAGTGGGCCCCGGACCAGGCCAGCCAGGAGCTGTGCCGGAAGTACGGAAGAGAATTTGCGGAAGCGGTGAAATAAAATACGAAGGGGGTGTGAAAAAATTCACACCCCCGGTCACTGGTCTCTTGTCACTGGTCACTGGACGAAGGAAGCCGCCGGGTCAAGGCCCGTGGCGCTTTTGTCCAGCCCCTGGAGGCAGGCGGTCACTTTTTTGTAGGTTCCGCCCTTTACCAGGCAGAACTTTTCCAGGATCTTGGGGTCCGCCCCGGCCAAAGGATCCCGTATGGCCTTTGTGCCGGTATTTTTCAATTCCGTCAGCTCCACGGTTTTCCCGGCTGAAGCCGCTGCTCCCGTTGGCTTGACAGCCGGTTCCGGAGCCGCGGCAGAAACCAGACCGCCATGGGTTTCCCGGAAGGGATTGGCTTTGGCCGGTCCATAGTTTTCAATTCTGTCAAGCCTCCTGCATATGTGCTGTACCTTTTTATTTATAGCAAAAAACCTGCCCTGTCAACACAGGTGCAGGTTTTGTCATGGTTTGTTCAAGAAGTTGACGCAAACGGCCGTTTCTATTTCAATTTTTTGGTACGCGTAGGATCGATGATGAACCCGCTGCCGCTGGGAGAAGGTCCCACGTAGCCCGGGACATTTTCAAAGACGGTCTTCCCTGCACCCGCGGCACTTTTCCCCTGGCTGTTGAACAGCCCTTCCGTGATCCTTACCGTAGCTTTATTTTCCCCTGTAGATGCATCATAATACGTTTTGGTATTCTTTTGGTAATCTGCTGCCAGCTGACTGAAGGTCATCCCCTTGTTTGCCTCTGCGGAGTAATAGGAAAACACCGTTACCCCATCGGTTTGGACCCTGGCGAACCAGCCGTCCCCTTCTTTGGTCTGGATGTTCAGTTGCCGGGCCAGCTCCTGTCCGGCGGCACTGTCCGAAGCAATTACCAGGGTTTTGGAAGGTTTCCCCTGGAGCACATCCGCCAGCCCCTCATACCGTCCCTGCCGGAGCCGTTCGATGATATCTTTCGCCGTGGTGGCGGCCGGGAGTTTTTTCTTGGAAGCTTCCCCCAGGAGAGCGCTGGCGTTGTTGAAGACGGAATTGATGGAGCTGGGCAGACCTCCGTCGGCCGCATGGGAATAGACCATCCATCCCAAACCCACAATGATGGCAAGCATCAGGGCGTATTCGATGATGTCCTGTCCTTTCTGTCGTCTCATTGTTTCCATCTCCTTTACGGTCTTATTAATCAATTATAGCATATTTTGAGGGAGAAAAGCCGTACAAACCTGACTTCCTGTCAGCCCCTTCATGTCCTCCGGCACCGGGGCTTCCAGGAATATTTCCTTGCCGGTCCTGGGATGGCGGAACCGGACGGTCCAGGCGTGGAGGGCCTGGCGGGCAATCCTTGGGTCCCTTGTGCCGTACACCGGGTCCCCCACCAGAGGGTGCCCCTTGTGGGCGAAATGGACCCGGATCTGATGGGTCCTTCCGGTAAGGAGATGGATCTTCAGCACCGTATGGTCCCCTCCGCCAGCCAGGATCTCATAATCGGTCACTGCCGGCCGTCCGTCTTCCCGGACCATCCACCGGTCCACCCCTTCTGCCACCCGGCCGATGGGAAGATGGATCCGGCCCCGGGGTTCTGCCAGATCCCCTTCACACACCGCCAGGTATTCCCGGTAGATTTCCTGGTGGCTGCGGGTGAGGGCGTGTTTGGCAAAAGCGGATTTGGCCACCAGCAGAAGGCCCGTGGTGTCCCGGTCCAGCCGGTACAGGGGATGGATGCCGCATTTCTGCCCCGACTGGCGGAAATACCCTCCCACCGCCTGGACCAGGGTATCCCGGGCCCCGGACCAGGTGGGGTGGATCAGCATGCCGGCAGGCTTGTCCACCGCCAGCAGGTCCTCATCCTCGTACAAAATGGCAAGAGGCAGATGGACCGGGATCACCGCCGCCGTTTCTTCCCATTGGAAAACAAGCCGGTCCCCGGCCTCCAGCCTGTGAGAAGGACTGGAAACCGGGGATCCGTTCACGGTAATGGTGCCGTTCCATTTGATTTTCCGCCAGAGTTTTTCCGAAAGGTGCATGGGACCCCGGGCTGCCTGGCGGACGCAGCATCCGGCATGGTCCCGATCCACCTGGTACGTCAGTTCCATATCAGTAAGACCGTAAAAATTCCTTGAAAAAGTCCACACTGGCCTTCAGGGCATCAGCGGGGATCTTTTCGTTCACCTGGTGGGCGGCGCCCCAGCGGCTGTCCCGGAGATACCCGGAGAACAGCATCACATTGTCGGCGATCCGCTTGTAATAGTGGCTGTCGGTGCCTCCCAGCATCAGGAAGGGCACCACGTCCACTTTTTCCCCATACTGGCCTTTCAGCACCTTTTCCGCCACCTGGATCCCGTAACTCTGGGGATCGGAAGCAGGCAGCGGGTCCTTGCCGGACACATGGCGGATTTCCACCCCTTCCGGCAGGAACTGGCGGAAGTAATTTTCGCAGGATTCCACCGTATCCCCCTGGAGCACCCGGACGCTCATCTGGGCCGCCGCCCGGCTGGGCAGCACATTGGGCTGCTTGCTGGCTTCGGCCATGGTGAAGGCGATGGTGGTGTGGAGCAGGGCATCCAGAGCCGGATCTTCCTGGGCCAACTGGCACAGTTCCTGCCAGTGGCCTTCCGGATCTTCATAGATAGCCCGGCGGCCGGCATCCTGGAGTTTGGCGCTTTTCTGGAGATGGGCCAGGGTCAGGGGAGTGAACCGGTACGGGAAAGGATGGGATTCGATGGCCACAATGGCTTTGGCCAGGGTCCCCAGGGCTGTCCCCTTCCCGGGACGGCTGGAATGGCCTCCGGGAGAGGTGGCGTAAATCTCGAAGTTCACCGGGGATTTTTCCGCCACTCCGATCTTGGCTTCCAGCTTGTCCCCCACCGGGAACAGGCCGCCCCCTTCGTCCACTACGGTGCCCAGCCGGACCCCCTTCTCTTCCAGGTGCCGGGTGAGCTTTTCCGCTCCGTCCACATCGTTTTCCAGGTACACTTCCTCACTGTAGCCCAGAGACAGGTACAGGTCGTAAGACGGCCGCCAGCCTTCTGCCAGCAGGGCTTCCACCGCTTCCATTTCCGCCAGCAGCTGGTGCTTGCAGTCGGTAGTGCCCCGGCCGCAGATACAGCCGTCGATGATTTCGCCTCCGAAGGGATCGAATTTCCACTGGCCCCGGTCCCCTACTTCCACCACGTCCTGATGGGCCATGAGCAGAAGGGGCTTCTTTGCGCTGCCAGTGCCCTTCAGGTGGAACTGGAGGCCTGCCTGGCCCACTTCATCCAGCTCCATCAGGCGATAGATGTGGGGATAGAATTCCCGGAAGGCCTCATGGAGTTTTTCAAACTGGCTCCAGTCCACCTTGTCCACATTGGCGTTGGACACGGTGGCGCACTGGATGAACCGCTGGAGATGGGCGGCGTATTTCTGTTCTTCTTCCGTAAGCTTCATTGCCGTTCCCTTCTTTCTCAATTACCAGGCCGGTTCCAGGTTGCCTTTGCAGTTTTCCAGGATGTAGTCCTTCACCGGCTGGCTCTGGAAGATCTGGACGAATTTCTTGTAGGTGGGGTTGTCTTTGTCTTCTTCCCGGGCGGCAATGATGTTCACATAGGGGCTGGTGTTGTCTTCCTTGGCAATGGCCAGGTCCGTGGACAGACCGGCGGAGTTGGCATACCCGGCGTTGATGATGGAAGCGGCGGTGTCATCCAGGCTCCGGGGCAGCTGGGCAGCTTCCAGTTCCACGATCTGCAGGTGTTTCGGGTTTTCGGTGATGTCGTTGACGGTCAGTTCCGTGGGCTTCACATCCGGGTTCACTTTCAGGAGGCCCAGTTTGCTCAGCATCAGGATGGCCCGTCCTCCGTTGGAAGGATCGTTGGGGATGGCGATCTTGTCCCCGTCCTTGATGTCCGCCACGTTCTTGATCTTGGTGGAATACAGCCGCAGGGGAGCCAGGTAGGTCTTGCCGATGCTCACCAGTTTGGTGCCGTTCTTTTTGTTGAAGGCCAGCAGGAAGGGTTCATGCTGGAAGGAGTTCAGGTCGATGTCCTTCTGGGCCAGGGCCTGGTCCGGAGTCACATAGTCGGAGAATGTCTTGATTTCCACCTTCAGCCCCTGTTTTTCCGCTTCCTTCTTTACCACTTCCATGACCTGTTCGGAATACCCGGGGGTGATCCCTACAGTGATGGTCTTCTTTTCCGCCGGGGCGGCCGCCTTTTTGTCGCTGCCGCAGCCGCTGACCAGGCTGGCCAGGGCCAGGACGGATACGGCTGCTGCAATCCATTTCTTCAGTTTCATGAACATCTCTCCTTTTCGCCTTCCCGAAAGCACCCAAAGAAAAACACCACCTGCTGGGCAGATGGTGTTTTCGATGACTGAGCTCGCTTTTCATCTGCCAGGGAATCCCTGTTGGAATTGGCACCTTCCCTTCCGGGGGTTGCCGCAGCTTCATAGGGCCAAATCCCTCTGCTGCTCTCGATGAAGGTATGTGATTTTGATGGTTCTGATTCTACACTACTTCACTAGGAAAGTCAAGGACTTTTTGTAACCTGATCAAGAACAGTTGCAGGTGACCAGGTCACAGTCACCAGCTCACAACCAATGGTAACCATATGCCAGTGGCATATGCCGCTGAAGAGAAACGCAGCTGACGCTGCTAACCCACCACCATTGCGCAGGCGCAACGGTCCCCCGCCCTTGAAAAGGGCGGATATACGCTTGGGCTGATGCCCATTGCTTTGACGGCCTGGATAACCACCGGACGTATTGCCGGGGCGGATATACCCTCGGGCTGACGCCCATTGCTTTGACGGCCTGGATAACCACCGGACGTATTGCCGGGGCGGATATATGCTCGGGCTGACGCCCATTGCTTTAGTAGTGGCACCAGGGCGGAGCCTGTGTGCCATTTATCCGCCCTTTGCAAGGGCGGGGGTATCCATGCGCAGCATGGGTGGTGGGTTAGCAGCCGTAGGCTGCGTTTTTCTTTAAAAAAATTTGCCAAAGGCAAATTTTCACCTTCGGCCAGTGACCAGTAGTGACAAATGGGCTGTTGCATGCGCAACAGCCCCTCTTCTTACTACTATTACATCTTCTGATGAGCGCGGCGGGCGATTACGTCCAGCTGCTGTTCTCTGGTCAGGTCGATGAATTTCACCGCGTAGCCGGATACCCGGATGGTGAAGTTGGCATATTCCGGTTTTTCCGGATGTTCCATGCAGTCGATCAGCTTGTCCACGCCGAACACGTTCACGTTCAGGTGGTGGGCTCCCTGGTCGAAGTAGCCGTCCATCACCCGTACCAGGGTGGCTTTCTGTTCTTCTTCATTGTGGCCCAGGGTTTCCGGAGCGATGGTCTGGGTGTTGGAGATCCCGTCCAGAGCATATTCGTACGGCAGCTTGGCCACAGAGTTCAGGGAAGCCAGGAGGCCGTTCTGTTCTGCGCCGTAGGCCGGGTTGGCACCGGGAGCGAACGGGGTGTAGGCTTTCCGTCCGTCAGGCAGGGCACCGGTGGCGCCGCCGTACACCACGTTGGAAGTGATGGTCAGGATGGAAGTGGTGGCTTCGGAATTCCGGTAGGTGTGGTGTTTCCGCAGCTTGGTCATGAAGGTCTTCAGCAGCCATACAGCGATTTCATCCGCCCGGGGATCATCGTTGCCGTATTTGGGGAAGTCCCCTTCGATCTTGTAGTCCACCACCAGGCCGGATTCATCCCGGACCGTGGAAACTTTGGCGTATTTGATGGCGCACAGGGAATCCACCACATGGGAGAAGCCTGCGATGCCGGTGGCAAAAGTCCGGCGCACATCGGTGTCGATGAGGGCCATTTCTGCCGCTTCATAGTAGTATTTGTCATGCATGTACTGGATCAGGTTCAGGATGTTCACGTACAGCCCGGCCAGCCAGTCCATCATCAGGTCGAATTTGTGCATCACTTCGCCGTAGTCCAGCACGTCGGAGGTGATGGGTGCATATTCCGGACCTACCTGCATGTGTTTGCCATCTTTGGTCAGGAATTTTTCATCCTTGCCCCCGTTGATGGCGTACAGCAGACATTTGCCCAGGTTGGCCCGTGCCCCGAAGAACTGCATTTCCTTCCCGGTCTGGGTGGCGGATACGCAGCAGCAGATGCTGTAGTCATCGCCCCATACCGGCTTCATCACATCGTCGTTTTCGTACTGGATGGAAGAAGTGGTGATGGAAATGTGGGCGGCGTATTTCTTGAAGTTGTCCGGCAGTGCGGAAGAATACAGCACCGTCAGGTTGGGTTCCGGAGAAGGCCCCATGTTTTCCAGGGTGTGGAGGAACCGGTAGTCGTTCCGGGTGACCATGTGCCGGCCGTCCATGCCGATGCCGGCCATTTCCAGGGTGGCCCATACCGGGTCGCCGGAGAACAGCTGGTTGTAGGAGGGGATCCGGGCGAATTTCACCATGCGGAATTTCAGGGTCAGGTGGTCGATCAGTTCCTGGGCCGCCTCTTCGGTGAGGGTCCCTTCGGCCAGATCACGGCTGATGTAGATATCCAGGAAGGTGGAGATGCGGCCCACGCTCATGGCAGCCCCGTTCTGGGTCTTTACTGCAGCCAGGTAGCCGAAGTACAGCCACTGGACGGCTTCCTTGGCGTTCTTGGCAGGAGCGGAAATGTCATAGCCGTAGACTTTGGCCATTTCCTTCATCTGTTTCAGAGCCCGGATCTGTTCCGCCAGTTCTTCCCGCTGCCGGATGATGTCATCGGTCATAACCCCGCATCCGCAGTTGTCCAGGTCTTCGCTTTTCTTGTTGATCAGGAAGTCGATGCCGTAAAGAGCCACTCTCCGGTAGTCCCCTACGATCCGGCCCCGGCCGTAGGTATCAGGCAGACCGGTTACGATATGGCTGTGGCGTGCTTTCCGCATTTCAGCGGTGTAGGCATCGAATACAGCCTGGTTGTGGGTCTTGTGGTATTCGGTGAAGATCTTGTGGAACTTGGGGTTCACCTTGTACCCGTAGGTTTCCGCAGCTTCTTCCGCCATTTTGATGCCGCCGTAGGGCATGAAGGCCCGTTTCAGAGGCTTGTCGGTCTGGAGGCCCACCACCTGTTCCAGATCTTTCATGGATTCATCGATGTAGCCGGGGCCGTAAGCCGTCAGGCTGGAGACTACTTCCGTTTCGCAGTCCAATACGCCGCCTTTGGCCCGTTCTTCCTTCTGGAGTTCCTGGACTCTGCCCCACAGTTTGTTGGTGGCTTCCGTAGGCCCTGCCAGGAAGCTTTCGTCCCCGTCATAAGGGGTATAGTTGTTCTGGATGAAATCCCGGACATCCACATCGTCCGTCCATTTCACGCCTTTAAAACCTCTCCATGCAACATTCTGATTGATGCTGTTCATTACAGATCCTCCTTTTTGAGTTCCCGTTGGTTCGTTTTTTATGGCTTAATCATAGCCGTTTTTCCATTTTAAAACCTTGACTGGAATCAAGTTTGCTTAGGCTAACTTATTTTATATTTGTTCATCGTCCAGGGAACCCGTGCCCGGGTTCCTTCCTTCCACCAGGTATCAGTGACAGCCCTTACACGGCTCCCAGTATTTTCCGGGCCTTGTCCACCTCTTCCTGGGTGGGGGGCTTTACGTCCTTCAGCTTGTTGGGGATCCCCAGCTGTTCCCATTTGTACAGGCCCATGTTGTGGTAGGGCAGCACTTCCACCCGCTGGATGTTGGTAAGGGTATCCAAGAATTCCCGGGTCCGCTGCAGAGACCCTGGATCGTCGGTCCACCCGGGCACCAGCACCTGCCGGACCCAGATGGGCTTTTGGATTTCCGACAGATACCGGAACAGGTCCAGGATGTTGTCATTGGGCTGGCCGGTGAGCTTTTTGTGGGCTTCCGGGTCGATGTGCTTCACATCCAGCAGCAGGATGTCCGTTACCTCCATCAGCTCTTTGAACTGGCTGAAGAAAGGTTCCTTCCGGGTAAAGGGCTGGCCGGCAGTGTCGATGCAGGTGCCGATGCCCCGGGCTTTGGCCTTCCGGAACAGGTCCAGCAGGAAATCCATCTGGAGCAGAGGTTCCCCTCCGCTGACGGTGATGCCCCCTTCCGGACCCCAGTAGGGCCGGTAGCGTTCCGCCTGGTCCAGCAGTTCGTCAGCGGTTTTCAGCTGGCCCCCCTGGCCGCATTTCCAGGTGTCCACATTGTGGCAGTACAGGCAGCGCATGTTGCAGCCCTGGACAAAGATGATGAAACGGGTTCCGGGCCCGTCCACGGACCCGAAGGTTTCGATGGAATGGATACGTCCCTGGATCATAATACCTCCTGATAAAAAAAGACCCCATCAAAGGGGGCACAGTTCGTACGCCTCTTGATGGGTCTCATTGTATGTGTTTTTAAAAAAAGGTTCCTTGATTTGGGTCAAATTATGCAGAAGCCGGTACGTCCGATGTTCAGGCGGGCTGCCCGGCGTGCAGCCCCTACGGTTCCTATTTGAACATCCCGAAAAATTTGCCTGCAAATTTTATCCTTCGGCCATTGACCGTTGACAATTGACCATTGACCGCCTGTATCAATAATTCACCAGCTCCATCAGCCGGTCCGGATCCAGGACCTTGATGCTGCTCTGGCCGGTCTTTTTTACGTACCCTTCCCGTTCCAGTTCCTTCAGCTTCCGGCTGATGGTTTCCGGCCGGAGAGCCAGGCTGCCGGCCATTTCCTCCAGGCGCAGGGTGATGGTGTCGCTGGTCTGCCGCCGGTACCGGTACAGCAGCAGCCCGGCCACCCGTTCCTTGGGGTCGGCGATGCTTTTCAAAAGGTTCCGCCGGTTGGCGTCGTGGAGCTTCTTGCTCAAAAGAGCGATGATCCGCATGGCCACTTCCGGTTCCTGGATGGCCTCCTCGAAATCCCTCCGGGCCAGTTTGCAGCATTCCACCCCCGTCATGGCAATGGCCGAGGCGGAATACCGGCTGTCCGGCACCAGTACCCCTTCCCAGATGGTATCATGCTCCACAAAGATTCCGGCGATCCGTTCCAGGCCGTCCTGGTCGTAGGTGCACAGTTTCACCCGGCCCTGGTGGATGATGTAGATGGCATCACAGGGCTCCCCTTCGTGGAACAGGTACTCCCCCTTGGCCAATTTCAGCCGTACCGACCGGCGGAGCAGGGTGGTCACCTTTTCCGGAGGCAGCCCCACCAGGAACTCCACACTCTTCAGGCATTCTCCCCGGCAGACCTTGCAGTGGGCGGGGACGGGGCCTGTCATGCCTTTCCTCCGTAAAGGGCGTCATACACCGCCTGGAGCTTTTTGTCCCGGGCGGCAGTGGCTTCCCGGGCCTTGTCCCCGGCATAGTCATAGAAGCCTTTTCCGGTCTTCACCCCGTAATCCCCGGCTTCCACCTTTTCCTTCAGCAGGGCGGGCACTTCATGGGAATCTTCCAGATCCGGCATCAGGTATTCGCTGATGTGGCAGAACACGTCCAGGCCTCCGAAATCCACGGTTTCCAGGGGCCCCAGGCAGGCCCACCTAAAGCCCAGGCCGTATTTCATCACCGCATCGGCCCCTTCCACGCTGACCACTCCGTCCCGGACCAGAGCCAGGGCTTCCCGGAGCACGGCCAGCTGGATCCGGTTGGCGGCAAACCCGGGTACATCCTTTTCCACCAGGGCCGGTTTCTTCCCGATGGCCAGGGACAGGTCATAGATGGTTTTGGCCACATCCGGCCGGGTCTCCTCATTTTTGATGATTTCGATAAGGGGGATCAGAGTGGGCGGATTGAACCAGTGCATCCCCAGGAACCGGCCCGGCCCGGTGACCGCTGCCGCCAGTTTGTTGATGGACAGGCCGGAAGTGTTGGTGGCAATGATGGTTTCCAGATCTGCCAGGGGGCTCATTTCCCGGTAAAAAGCCAGTTTGGCCTCCATGTCCTCCACAATGGATTCCACGATCAGGTCCCGGCCCCGGAAGGCGTCCATACTGGTGGTATAGGTGATCTTGTCCGCCGCACCCGCCGAGATCTTCGTCCTGGCCTTGTCCAAGGTGGGCTGCCGGTGGTTCCACAAGGTCACTTCATACCCGTTCCGGGCAAAAATATCCGCCATGGAATACCCCATGGTCCCTGCTCCTGCAATGGTGATTTTTTTGATGTCCATAGTCAGCAATCCCTCGATTCTGTGATAGTGAAGGAAATCATCCTGTTTTCCCAGTTCCCGGATCTGGGCAGGGGTGGCCAGCCGGAAGCTTTCCACTTCGTCTTCCTGGATCTTTACCTGGTCCCGGGTAAAATCTCCTCGAAATTCATAAATATCCACAAAATAATTGTTCTGTTCCTCCGGGCTGTCGCTGCGGTAGGTATGGATGCACCGGGCCTCTTCCGGGGCAAAATGGAGTCCGGTCTCTTCCCCCACTTCCCGGAGCACCGCCTGCCGGGAGGTTTCTCCCGCCCGTACTCCGCCTCCGGGGATTTCCCATTTCAGGGCAGCCCATTCCTTGTCCGCCTTCCGCTGGGTGATCAGGATTCTCCCCTGTGGGTCCCGGATCAGGGCCAGCACCGTCAGATGGTAGTCCCCCGGTTTCATATGCCAGTCGTTCCGGATCATTTTCCGGCCGGTGACCTGTTTGTTGCTGTCGTAGATATCCCAATATTCCATGGGTGTTCCTCCTTGTGTATGTTGGCGGGGCGCCGGGCCTGCGCCCCCTACGGCATCCCTGTGGATCTGTATTTTCCCTGTCTGCCCCACAGTTCCGTTTTGCTTCCGGTTCCGTAGGGGCGGCAGGCCCGGCCGCCCTCAAAATTTTCGTCCCCCTGCATGAAAAGAACCCGGCCCAAAGGACGGGTTCTCTCTTTCGGCTAGTGACTGATGACTCGTGACTGCCAGCTGGTGCTGCTCCGCAGCACCTTACAATTCCAATCCCGTTTCCGGATCCAGGCCCATGGCGATGTTCATGTTTTCGATGGCTGCACCGCTGGCCCCTTTCCCCAGGTTGTCGAACTGGGCGGACACGGTGAACCGGTCCTCGTTGCCGCACACATAGATCCGCAGGGAATCCTTCCCGGCCAGGGTGTTGGACCCCAGCATCTTGGGCAGTTCCTCGTTCTGGACCACTGTGATGAAGGGCTGATTCCTGTAGAAATCCGCATACATCTTCCGTACCGCTGCCAGGCTCAGGTCCTGGGGCATCTGGAACCCGGCGGTCACCAGCATGCCTGCATAATAGGGCGCCACAATGGGCAGGAAAATGGGAGACTGTTCCAGTCCGGCATATTTCAGGATTTCCGGCAGATGTTTGTGCTGCTGGTTCAGCCCGTAGATCCGGGGAGCATCCAGTTCCTTGTCATGGAGATTTTCGTAAGAAGCGATCATCTTCTTGCCCCCGCCGGAATACCCGGTCAGGGAAGTAAGGGTATAGAGCCCGTCCGGAGCAATGAACCCGGCCTTCACCAGGGGCGCCAGCACGGCAATGGAACCGGTGGCATGGCAGCCCGGGTTGGAGATCCGGCTGCTCTCCTGGATGGCATGGAGGTAGGAGGGGCCCAGTTCCGGGAACCCGTAGGCCCAGGCCGGGTCGCACCGGAAGGCCGTGGAGGTGTCGATGATCTTGGTGTCGCAGTCCTTGGCGGCTGCCGCCACTTCCCGGGACGCGGCATCGGGCAGGCACAGGAAGGCCACGTCCGCCTGGTCGATCTTTTCCAGCCGGGCATCCAGGTTCTTCCGCAGGTCCGAACTGATGGTGAGCAGTTCGATATCCGTCCGCTGCTTCAGCCGCTGGGCCAGCCGCAGGCCGGTCGTTCCTTCGCCGCCATCGATAAATACTTTAAACATCATGACCACCCCTCATTCACTGGTGCACTGGGCCCAGCCTTTATAGAATAGGAACATTATAACACAGATGGAGCCGTAGGGACAGATTTTTTATTTGCATTTTATGCATAAAAATACATTATGGTTTTTCCGGGTCCCGGATCCGTTCCACCTGGGCCTCCACCGCCGCCTCATGGCGCCGGAGGGCCTTTTCCACCAGTTCCTCATAACCGTTCAAGGCCGCAAAAGGGGCAAACTGGGCCGCCCGCTTCTTCCGGTCCATCCGGGGATGGCCGGAGATCCTGGGCCGGGGCAGATCCAGCATATCTTCATACGGCTTCATGCCCGGTGTCCTCCCACCTGGCCGTTCCGCTCCCGGGTCATGGCCCCGGGCAGCAGGTTGCTCCCCCGGAGCAGGGCGTTCTTCCCGTACCGGTCCTGGATGGCCAGGATGGTTTCCTGGAGTTCCTCCTCCCGGCCCCGGGCGTACACCGGTGCCTCTTCCCGGGCAAACAGGTCCGTTTCGGCCCCCAGCAACCGCAGGGCCTCCGGGGCCTTCACATGTTCCGCGGTAAGGGAGATCTTCCGGATCAGCAGCTGGGGATCGGCCACCTGGTGGAAAAGCCCCAGGGCCGCCTCCCTGATCACCTGTCCTGAAGCAGTGTACCCACCCGGCAGGTTCCGGGACCCGTGGCCGTGGACGGGCACCGGCCGGCCGAAATGGTCCGCTGCCACCTTTCCCCGGTAGGACCGGCGCCGCTCCGGGTCTTCCAGATTGCACCGGTCGTAACCCAGGGTCAGCACCAGCTGATCCGTCACCCGGTGCTTCTTCACCAGGTCCAGGGCCAAAAGGTCCGCCATCTCCCACAGCAGCAGCCGGGCCGTTTCCGCAGTGGCAGGCTGCTGGAGCACCTGGCCGGACCCCAGGCTGCTGCTCATGGGCTCATAGGCCCGGATATCCTTCAGGGTACAGGGTTCCCAGCCCCAGGCATGGTCGATGAGCAGTTCCGCATTCACCCCGAACAGATGGTACAACAGGTCCGGATCTTCCAGGGACATCCGGGCCACCGCCCCCATGGTGTACATGCCGTACCGCTGGAGTTTCCGGGTGATCCCCGGCCCGATCCGCCAGAAATCCGTGAGAGGGCAGTGGTCCCACAGCAGCTGCCGGTAGGTCTTTTCCGTCAGGGAAGCGATCCGCACCCCGTCCCGGTCCGGTTCCATGTGCTTGGCCACAATGTCCATGGCCACCTTGCACAGATACAGGTTGGTGCCGATGCCGGCAGTGGCGGTGATCCCTGTTTCCTTCAGCACCTGGCGGATCATCTCCCGGATCAGGCCGTAAGGAGTCCAGCCTCCTGATTTCAGATAAGGGGTCAGATCCAGGAGCACTTCGTCCACAGAATACACGTGGATGTCCTCCGGGGCCATGAACTGGAGGTACACCTGGAGCACCTGGGCACTTTTTTCCATGTACCGCTGCATGTGGGGCATGGCGGTGATGTAATCCACCTCCAGGGTCCGGTCCCGGCCCAGTTGGGAGGCCAAAAAGGATTTCCCTGAAAAAGGGCGGCCCCGGAGCCATCCCCGACGGAGAGTGTTCATTTCTTCCACCTGGCGGATCACTTCGAACAGCCGGGGACGGCCCGGGATCCCCCAGTGCTTCAAAGCCGGGGACACCGCCAGACAGATGGTCCGGTCCGACCGGCTCCGGTCCGCCACCACCAGACAGGCATCCAGAGGATCCAGTCCCCGCTCCACACACTCCACCGAGGCATAGAAAGATTTCAGATCAATGGCCCCATAGATTCGCTGTTCCATGACTCTCCCTGCTTTCGTTTGTTTTACTAAACGTTTGTTTGCTATTATCATAGCACAAATGGGGAAAAGAGGCAAGAGAAAGGGGCTGATGCTCACCGCAGCAGCCCTGTCAACGGTCAGCTGTCAACGGCCAGCGGCCCAGTCCGCCCTGCAGGGGCGGGGGACCGTTGCGCCTGCGCAATGGTGGTGGGGGCATGAGGTCCTGAAAGGACCGAATACCTTGGCGGGGTATGGTTCAACCGTCCTGGAATCCTGCAGCGAGACCTGCGGATATGAAGATCACACTCCTGCCGGACACCCCGCTGTTGTCCATCATTCCTGCAAAGTATCGGCTATCGCCGATGCCCCCACCACCATCCTTGCGGATGGTCCCCCGCCCCTCCCAGGGCGGACTTTTGACTGTGCACCTATTTTATTGTACTGCTGTTGTCCATCGTTCCTGCAAAGTATCGGCTATCGCCGATGCCCCCACCACCGTGCTCCGCACGGTCCCCCGCCCCTCCCAGGGCGGCCTTTAGCCGGCAACGGCTCATATTGTTCCCAACTTCTTCATTCTTTCCCGGATTATCCGATCGATGTTCTCTGTCACTCCGGAAAAATTTCTCATCACATCCCGGTTGGAATACCGCAGGACCAAGAATCCCAGCCGTTCCAGGTGCCGGGTCCGTTCAGCATCGGCTTTTTTATTTTCCGTCTCATAATGCTGTCCACCGTCCAGTTCGATAATCACCTGAGCCCGTTCACAGCAGAAATCCACAATATACTTTCCGATGATGACCTGCCGTTTCACCCGTACAGGATATTTCCGGAAAAAGTCGAACCAAAGGTGCCGTTCCTCTTTTGTCATGTTTTTCCTCATCTTATGAGAAAAGTTTTTCAGGTAATCCGGGATTTCGTTCCTGCCAGCCAAAGTCAACACTCCTTGAAATTATACTGAATTATCTTATAATATTATATTTGCAGTTATAAAGCAAGGCCGGAGGCCAAGTCCGCCCTGCAGGGGCGGGGGACCGTTGCGCCTGCGCAATGGTGGTGGGGGCATGAGGTCCTGAAAGGACCGAATACCTTGGCGGGGGGATGGTTCAACCGTCCTGGAATCCTGCAGCGAGACCTGCGGATATGAAGATCGTGCTCCTGCCGGACACCCCGCTGTTGTCCATCATTCCTGCAAAGTATCGGCTGCCGCCGATGCCCCCACCACCATCCTTGCGGATGGTCCCCCGCCCCTCCCAGGGCGGACTTTTGACTGTGCATCTATTTTATTGTACTGCTGTTGTCCATCGTTTCTGCAAAATATCGGCTATCGCCGATGCCCCCACCACCATCCTTGCGGATGGTCCCCCGCCCCTCCCAGGGCGGACTTTTTGCTGTGCAGCCTATTTTTATCGTACTGCCAAGATGAAAATAGCCCCGTCATCGGCAGTTGACCGTTGACGGCTGACAAAGGGGCTGTTGCTCAAGCAACAGCCCCTTCTCTCACTCCCCTGCCTCCGCAGGGCTTTCTTCTGTTTTCTCCGGTTTTTCGGGTTCCGGCACCTGTTCCGCCTCTTCCAGCTGGGCCACGATAATGTCCACCCGGTCCACCTGGAAATCGGTGATCCGCACCACTTCTCTCACCACGGCTTCCCGCAGCTGTTCGATGGTGTCGGGGATGGAGGTATCGCAGGCCACGGACACCTTCAGGGTGAAGGCCACATGGCCTTTTTTCACCGTGCCGTTTTCCGCCACTTCCGCGTCGGTCTTTTCCACCGCCACCGCCGGAGTGTTCTTGCCGGTGAGCCCTTTGGCAAAGGACATGAGTCCCCCGCCGGTGTGTTCCCACAGGTTCACCCGGTCCACCCGTTCTGCCGCCAGCCGGACCAGCTGGACGAACACTTCTTCACAAATAATGGTCTTGCCCTGGATCATGGTATCAGCTCCTTTATTACCGGAACTCCACCTTCAGATGCTGGCGGTTCACCAGCCGGTTGTACTTGTATTTGGGATACCCTACCAGCAGAGTTCCGACGATGACCTGTTTCTGGGGTACCTGGAGCAGTTCCCGCAGCGGGGCGTAATCTGCCCGGGCACAGGTTTCAATAAAGCCCATAATGGTGGTTCCCAGGCCCAGGGTGGGAGCATACAGTTCCACATAGGCCCAGGCCTGTTCACAGTTGCTCACGCCGGTCACGTTCAGCCGCCGTGCCAGTGCGAACACCAGCTGTTTGGCATTCCGGCCGATGATGTCGATGCCCCGGCCCCGGTACACTTCCAGTACCTTCCGGAAATACCGGCGGCGGGGAGAGTTGTTGTCGATTTCTTCCTGCATCCAGTCCGCCACACAGTCGCAGATCTTCCGGATCAGTTCCTGGTCGGACACCACAATGTAGTAAAGCCCCTGGGAATTGGCAGCAGTAGGTGCATACCGGGCAATGTCCAGCAGCTGTCTCATTTTGTCTTCACTGACCAGTTCCGGAGTGAAGTTCCGGATGCTCCGGCGCATCCGCAGGAAGTTGTAGGCCGTTTGGGAATCCAGCACCGGCATGGGGATGGGTTCGGTTTCAGCATAGGGACAGCGGGAATTATCAAGAGCACCGGTGGGACAGACGGATACACAGTGGCCGCAGGACATGCAGGACATATCATTGATGCACACCGGGCCGTTTTCACCCATTTCAATGATACAGCTGGGACAGACTTTGGAGCAGATCCCGCATCTAACACACTTATTCTGATCGACCGTTAAAATTCCAACCAAATGAAACACCTCATATTCTCTCTGACTGCAGTGCTGCCGGGGAAGCGGCGAACCCCTGTAAATTTAAAAAAAGCCGGACATCCGTCCGGCATGATTTGCAATTGGCTCCCCGAGTAAGACTCGAACTTACAACAACTCGATTAACAGTCGAGTGCTCTACCATTGAGCTATCGGGGAATCTCAACGAAGATTATTCTACACGAAAAGCCGATTCCTGTCAACAGTTTTTTAAGATTTATTTTGCCATTTCCACATTGGCCGGCACATCAGCCACCGGTTCTGACTCCCCCGCCTTTTCCAGGTTGGCCTGGATATGGCGGACAGCACAGGACAGGCTGTAGTTGATGACGAAATACACCAGGGCCGCAAACCCGAACAGCACGAACACGTCGGATACGTTGATGGTGCCGGTGCCGTTGTACATGGCGGCCCCTCCCAGCACCTTGTTCACCCGGGCCATCAGTTCGATGGTGGCCACGTTGGCCATAAAGGAGGTATCCTTGATGATGGTGATCACCTGGCTCATCAGGGTGGGGATGATCTTCCGGAAGGCCTGGGGCAGGATGATGTACCACATCACCTGGACGATGTTGAAGCCCTGGGCATAGCCCGCTTCGAACTGCCCCTTGGAAATGGCGTTCAGGCCGCCCCGGATGATTTCCGCAATGATGGCGGATTCAAAGATGGTCAGGGCAATGGTGCACTTGAACAGGAGCTTGGTTTCCACGGAACTGAGCCCCAGGATCCGCCGCACCCCGGGAGCGGGGAAGAATACGGTGCCGATGAAGATCCAGAACAGAAGCGGTGTGTTCCGGAACAGTTCGATGTAGGCAGTGGCAGCCCAGCGGAAGACTCTTTCCGCCGGACGGGTGCAGTAGTTCCGCACCAGGGCCAGGACGGAAGCCACCCCCAGGCTGGCGGTAATGGAAACCACCGCCAGGAGCAGAGTGAAGCAGGCTCCCTTCAGCATAAAGGACATAATGTCCGGATTTTTCAGGATGGCAAAGCTGCCGGCTAATGTACTCATACTCCATTCCTCCTCAGGCATTCATCATTTCGTCCTGGGCCTTCAGCTTGGCTTCCCAGCGGCCTGCCAGGGTGGACAGGGGGAAGCAGATGATGAAGAACAGGACCCCGCACACAATGTAGGCCGGTGCGTAGGAACCCCCGGTGTTGGCCCCGGTGACGAAGTTGTAGGTGGACGAAATCAGGTCCGCCCCGCCGATGATGTACAGCACTGCGGTGTTCTTGATCAGGTTCCCGATCTGGTTCACCGTAGGAGGCAGGATCACCTTCACCGTCTGGGGCAGGATGATGTAGGCCATTTTCTGGGTGTAATCGAACCCCTGGGCGTCCGCCGCCTCAAACTGGCCTCTGGGGATGGATTCGATCCCCGCCCGGATCACTTCTGCCATATAGGCGCCGTGATAGATGCCCAGGGCGATGATCCCGGCTGCCAGCACCCCGATCTTGTGTCCGGAGAAGGAGCAGGCATAATAGAGAAGACACAGCTGCAGGATGAGCGGTGTATTCTGGATGGCTTCCACGTAGATCCGGTTGATGGTTTTGGGAAGCCGTCTGGTGCTCACGCCCATGAGCCCCAGCAGGATGCCCAGTACGGTGGCGATTACAATGCCCCCCAGGGCACTTTCCACCGTCACCCCCAGTCCCTGGAGGAAGCTGGCCTTGTGGGTCAGGACCACTTCCCATGCTTTTTCTGAAAATAAACCGCCCATAATCATTGCCTCCTGTTGAAAGAGAAGGGCAATCCCGCGAAATTGGAGGATTGCCGCTTCCCACCTTGCATTTACTTTCTCACGTTATTTATCCAGGTTGTATTTGGCTTCCAGTTTCTTGATGGTGCCGTCTTTCAGCCAGCCCTGGACAGCTTCTTCACAGAACTTGCTCATGCCGGAGCCCTTCTTGGTGGCCAGGCCGTATTCCTGAGGCGCGAATTCTTCCTTGATGAAGGTCCTGTCGTCGGTGTGGTAGATGGCCAGGATGGATTTATCCACGCAGAAGGCGGATACTTCTCCGGAAGTCAGGGCCGTGGAAATGGCCGGATAATCGGCGTATTGTTTGAAGCTTACCCCCTTGTTCCAGGTGGCTGCATCGAAGCTCTTGGGATCGAAGCCGTCCCCGTCGATGACTTTGGCCTTGATCATGGCTTCCACCAGGGCTCTGGCGGAGGTGGATCCGGAGGATACCCCTACCACTTTCCCTTTCAGGTCAGCCAGGCTGTTGATGTTGCTGGCTTTTTCCACCAGCACCCCAACATGGTCTGTATAGTAGGGAGTGGTGAAATCCCAGCTCTTTTTCCGTTCCGGAGTGATGGTGAAGGTTGCGGCAACCATATCGATGTCTCCGGAATCCAGAAGAGCGGTACGGGTGGCTGCCGTTACCGGCGTGTATTCCACATCCACTCCCAGTTTCTTGGCCAGTTCTGCACTCAGGTCAACTTCCAACCCGGTGAATTTCCCGGTGGCCGGATCCTGATACCCGAAGCCCTTGGTGACGTTCTTGACGCCTACCCGCAGGACCCCGCGTTTCTTGATGGCGGCGATGTCTTCCGCCACATTGGAGGATTTACCACTGTCAGCGCTTTTCTTCTCGTCCCCGCACCCTGCAAACAGCGATACGGCCATAAGTACGGTGACCCCTACTGCAAAGATCTTTCTCAGCTTGCCCAAACTTTTCATGATAAAACCTCCTTCAAATGCTTCCTTGCTGCTCTATGATTATCGCCGGGTGGTAATCAGCGGATAATCTTGCTTAAGAACTTCTTCACCCGTTCATTGGTGGGGTTCACGAAGAAGTGGTCCGGTGTGCCTTCGTCGATGATCCGGCCGTCTTCCATGAAAATGATCCGGTCGGCCACCTGCCGGGCAAAGCCCATTTCGTGGGTCACCACCACCATGGTGATGTTCCCTTCCTTGGCCAGCTTGATCATCACGTCCAGCACTTCCTGGATGGTTTCCGGATCCAGGGCCGAAGTGGGTTCATCGAACAGGATGATCTTGCTTTCGTCGCACAGGGCCCGTGCAATGGCGATCCGCTGCTGCTGCCCGCCGGATAAGGTGGTGGGATACACATTGGCTTTGTGCCGGAGCCCCACCACTTCCAGATAATGGTAAGCGGTTTTTTCCGCATCCTCTTTGCTCTTGTGCCGGAGCTTCATGGGGGCCAGGGTCAGATTCTGGAGTACCGTCATGTGCGGGTACAGGTTGAACTGCTGGAATACCATGGACATGTTGTCCCGGATGATCTGGGTCCGGTTCTTGTGGGTGAGTTCTGTACCATTGATGTACACATGCCCGTCGGTAGGTTCCTCCAGGAAGTTCATGCACCGAACTGTGGTGGATTTTCCTGAACCAGATGGCCCGATGATTACCAGTTTTTCCCCTTCTTTCACTTCCAGGTTGACGTCCTTCAATACATGGTTGGTGCCAAAGTATTTGTTGACGTGCTCGAGTTTGATCATCATAGCCATCCCTGCTTTCATTTTATTTTGCAATCGTTATAGCTTGTTTTTGAAATACTGTTCGTATTATTTCGAACAATTACGATTATACGCAAAATACGGTTTGTGTAAATCGGTTCACAAATAGTTCACAAATAATTATCTCGAAAACGAGAAAATTGTTACGATGTTTACTGAATTTGTAGGATTATTATGTATACAAAGGGAGTGTGCTGCCTCAGCAGCCCCCTTTTCGTTAACTTTTTTCTTATTGTCTTGACAATTCTTTTATTTCGGGTATAATAGTTACCCGAATGATGGAGCTTCTGGCAGGAGATAAATTTAGGGTTCCATCCAATATATGGTTATCCGTTACTGGACCGCGCGCAGGCCATGATCCCCATGGTCAGGATCCATTCGGAACCGGGACCAAAAACATATCGAAAGACTGGGACGGCAAGGTGCCCCTCTCTCTTATGGGTACTGGATATTCCAGGACTTTCACCGAAAGGTGTTGTCATTATGCAACTGTTCCGTACCGTAAAAGATCTGAAGGACTTTGTCCGCACTGTGAAAAAAGAAGGCAAAACCATCGGTCTGGTGCCCACCATGGGTGCCCTCCACGAAGGCCATGCCTCCCTGATCAAAGCCGCTGCCAAAGAAAATGACGTGGTCATCGTCAGCGACTTTGTAAACCCCACCCAGTTCGGCCCCAACGAAGACTATGATGCCTATCCCCGGAAGCTGGCCGCAGACGAAAAAGTCGCGGAAGCCGCCGGTGCCACGGCCATCTTTGCTCCTTCGCCGGCTGAAATGTATCCCCACCAGGATATGACCTGGGTGGAAGTGACGGGCAATATCACCAAGGTTCTTTGCGGCCGCACACGCCCCATCCATTTCCGGGGTGTGGCAACGGTATGCACCAAGCTGTTTAATCTTTCTCAGGCCGACCGGGCCTATTTCGGGCTGAAAGACGCCCAGCAGACGGAAGTCCTCCGCCGGATGGTGGAAGACTTGTTTATGAATGTTGAACTTCGTATTATGCCTATTGTTCGGGAATCTGACGGACTGGCCAAAAGTTCCCGGAACGTGTACCTGTCTCCGGAAGAACGGAAGGCGGCGCTGGTCCTTTCCCGGAGCCTGAAACACGCCAAAGAGGCCTTTGCTGCCGGTGAGCGGGATCCCCGGAAGCTGGTGGATCAGGTAACTGCTGAAATCAAGGCCGAACCCATGAGCAACATCGACTATGTGGAACTCTACGGCATGCCCGGACTGACGGAAGTCTCCGGCCCCATTGCCAGCCGTGTGCTGCTGGCCGTGGCGGTGAAGTTCGGGACCACCCGGCTCATCGACAATGTAGTGCTGGAGGGCTGACCGGATGGTGGATGGAATCGTACGTTTCTGCACCCGGTACATGTCCGTGGGAGTGGTGCTCATCGGATTTTTGGGGATCCTGGAGCCAGGGCTCATGAAGCCTCTGGCCCCCCAGATTCCCACCTTTCTGGGCATCATCATGTTCGGCATGGGCATGAGCCTGACCCCGGATGACTTCCGCAACGTGTTCCGCCAGCCAAAAAACGTGGCCATCGGGACCCTGCTCCAATTCACCATTATGCCCGCCGTGGCTTTCGGGCTGATCCACCTGTTCCGCCTTCCTGAGGCCATCGCCATCGGGGTAGTGCTGGTGGGCTGCTGCCCGGGAGGCACCGCTTCCAATGTGATTTCCTACATTGCCCATGCAGATGTGGCCCTGTCGGTTTCCATGACCATGGTGAACACCCTGCTGGCCCCCTTTGTGACCCCCTTTCTGGTGTGGTTCATTGCAGGCACCTGGGTGGATATCAACTTTGTGTCCATGATGGTTTCCATTGTGAAAATGGTGCTGCTGCCCCTTGTCCTGGGCATCGGGATGAATTATTTCTTCCCCCGGCAGGTCAGCCGGATAATCCGGGTGATGCCCATGCTGTCTGCCCTGGTGGTGATCCTCACCGTAGGCTGCGTGGTGTCCATGTCCGGCCGGGCCATTGTGGACAACGGACTGGTGATCCTCTGTGTGGTAATGCTCCACAATCTGTGCGGCATGGTGCTGGGCGGATTCTTCGCCCGCCGGTTCGGGCTGGACAAAGCCCAGTGCCGGGCCATGACCATTGAAGTGGGCATGCAGAATTCCGGCCTGGCCTCCACCCTGGCTCTGATGTACTTTACCGCCGCCGGCGGCATCGCCGGTGCCATTTTCTCCGTATGGCACAACGTGTCCGGCTCCCTTTTCGCCTCCTACTGTGTAGGAAAAGACGAGGAAGGGCAGCAGGAAGACAGCGTGGGAGAACTGGTGGGAGAAAAAAACAGGAATTGAATGAAAAAAGGACTGTTGCGTAAGCAACAGTCCTTTTTTGGGTCGCGGCCCGCGAACGGGGGTGTGTGAATTTTTTTCACACACCCCCGTTTTTCACCACCCCTTGGGCAGCATCCCTGCCATGCTCAGCAGGGCGTAAACGCCGGAGGCCAGGAACACCACAAGGACCAGTTCCTGGATGGGTCGGGCGGCCAGCCAGCCGCACTGCCAGCAGGGTTCCTGGTCTCCTTTTTTCCGGGCGCTCCGGAGCATGAACACCGGCAGCACGGACATGATGATGCCCCCGAAGGTGCCGGCGCTGAAAATGGCGCTGACAAAGCCCACCAAACCGCTGCTGGCCAGGAAAATGGGCGGAATCACAATAAAGGCCAGACACAGGGCCCGGCTCCGGATATCCCGTTCCGACCGGAACCCCAGCCGCTCGATGCAGTTGGTAAGGAAGCTTTCAGCAATGGCCCAGAAGGAAGTAAGCATGGCACAGAAGGCAAAGAAATTCACCAACAAATAGAAAAGCGGATTCTCCAGGGCCCTGCCCCAGGAAAGAGACGCCACTTCCGTGATTTCCTTCCCTGGCAGCATCAAAAACACCGCCAGGGGCACCAGGGACAGGATCAGGAAAGAGATCCCCGTGCCTCCCAGGATGGCCGGCACCAGCTTTTCCGGACGGTCCCGGAAGCCCCGGGCCAGTTCCGGCACAATGTACTGGACCGCATAGCAGAATACGGCAATATTGAACACCGGGATACCCCAGGTCCAGTGGGCATAGAGGATTTCATCCAGAGGCACCCGGGCCCGGAGGAAGGACGCCCCCACCAGGAGAACCAGCATCAGGATCATCCCCAGCCCCAGGAACTTTTCCGCCGCCCCGGTAACTTTCAGGCCCAGCCAGACCACGGCAGTTGCCCCGATGGAAAACAGCAGGCTGGCTTCTTCCAGGGGCAGGCCCAGGAAGGTGCTGAGAATCTTTCCGCAGCCGGTGATATAGGCGATCAGGCTGCAGAAACTAGTAGCTCCCACAGAAAAGAAGATCAGCCAGGATCCGGCCTTCCCCACATATTTTTCCGCCAGTCCGGACAGCTGCAAAGGCCGCCGGGTGCGCAGGGCTGTTTCCGCCACATAGAGCATGGACGCCACCGAAAGAAACCCGGCTGCCAGAAGCCAGGTGAGCAGCACCGGCCACCCTGCCTTCCGGCTGGCATAAGCCAGGCCCAGCACCCCGGATCCGATGGTGGCCCCCACCACCAGCATCACCGCTTCTGTAAAAGTAAGCCGGCGGACTTCCAGGGTCCCGTTCTCCTCCTCTGCCGTCTCCAGATTCTCTGATTCCGTATACTCCATCTTGTTCTCTCTCCCCGTTATATTGTCAAGTCATCTGACCTGCATACCGGTTTATTGTAGCATAACAGGGAGCAGGGGGGAATGGGAGTTAACGTAAAAAGGAGGGGCTGTTGCATGCGCAACAGCCCCTCTTTCATCCATTCTTCCGCATCTTCGGTTCCCGGGTCCAGCAGACTGCCTGCATCAGGCAGATCACTGCCGCCACGGCTCCTATTCCGATCCAGAATACCGGTTCCACGTTCATCAGATTCATCATGGCAATCGCTCCTTTCGGGAATAATCGTTTATCGTTCGTCGTTCGTCGTTCGTCGTTCATTGTTTTGGAAGGAACCCGCTCTCAGCGGGTTCCCTGAAGGGAAACGCTGCCCTGCGGCAGCTAACCCACCACCAGCCTTGCGGCTGGTCCCCCGCCCTTGCAAAGGGCGGATAGTGGATACGCGGGCCTTACGCCCTTGTACCCACAAAAAACAATGGGCACCAGCTCGAGCGTATATCCGCCCTTTGCAAGGGCGGGGGACCGTTGCGCCTGCGCAATGGTGGTGGGTTAGCAGCGCCAGCTGCGTTTCCCTTCAACGGAATCTGCGGCCGCAGATTCCTTCCATCAGCCGATTACGGAATCCCAATGGATTCGCCGCTCCCACGCCGATCCTGCTCTTCCCTCTTCACTTTTCCCTGTCACAGCAAACTCCCGTAATGCCGGATGTAGGCCTTCTTGATGCTGGTGGTCAGCAGCATATATCCGGCCACCACCAGCGCCAGGAACCCGAAATACATCCCTGGCAGGGGCAGGAATCCCAGATCCCTTCCCAGAGCCCCGGTAAAGGGCAGCAGGGTGCACAGAGCAATGCCGCTGCCGGTCATGGCGGTCAGAAGCGCCGACGCATGGCTCTGGACAAAAGGCAGTTTGGGCGTCCGGAGCATGTGGATCACCAGAGTCTGGGTCCACATGGATTCCACGAACCACCCGGCCTGGAACAGGGCCTCATAGGCATCCCGCAGGTTCATGCCGGCAAAGACTCCCTGGCCCACCACTGCATCGGCAGCAATGTGGTTGTAGGTGACCCCGCCAGAAAGCATCTGAGGACAGATCACGAAATACAGCACCAGATAGGTGATCCAGTCGAACACCGAGCTGGTGGGCCCCAGCCACAGCATAAAGCTGCCGATGCTGGAAGCATCCCAGTTCCGGGGCACCTTCAGATAATCCTCGTCCACATTGTCCCAGGGAATGGCAATGCAGGAAATTTCGTACAGCAGGTTCAAGATCAGCAGCTGGAGACTGCTCATGGGCAAAAACGGCAGCAGAGCGCTGGCCGCCAGCACCGAGAACATGTTCCCGAAGTTGGAAGATGCAGTCATCTTGATGTATTTGATCATGTTGGCATAGGTTTTCCGGCCTTCCACGATTCCTTCTTCCAGCACCATCAGGCTCTTTTCCAGCAGGATGATATCCGCACTTTCCTTGGCGATATCCACGGCACTGTCCACGGAAATCCCGATATCCGCCATCTTGAGGGCCGGGGCATCGTTGATTCCGTCTCCCATGAACCCCACCGTATGGCCTTTGGCCTGGAGAGCGCCCACCACCCGGGCCTTCTGGTCCGGAGACAGCTTGGCGAACACGGTGGTTCCTTCCACTTCTGCTGCCAACTGTCCGTCATCCATTTTTTCCAGGTCGCTGCCCAAAAGGATGTGTTCCACCGGCAGCCCCACCTGACGGCAGATGCACCGGGTGGTCTTTTCGTTGTCCCCGGTAAGCACCTTGGTGGTGACCCCATGGTCCTTCAGAGCCTGGATGGCCTGACCGGCGCTTTCCTTGGGCGGATCCAGGAAGGCCAGGTACCCCATGAGCACCATGTCCCGTTCATCCTTGGACCCGAAAGCCCCTACCGGGGAAGGATTGATTTTCCGGGCCAGGGCGATCACCCTCATCCCCTCTTCATTCAGCTGGTCCGCTACCTGGCGGATTTTCCTCCGCAGGGCATCGGTGAGTTCCACCGTCCCTTCCGGCTGTTCCACCTGGCTGCAGATGGCCAGCATTTCTTCCACCGCCCCTTTGGTGATCATCTGGGTCCGGTTTTTGGGATCGATGACCACAACGGACAGTCTCCGCCGGGCAAAGTCAAAAGGCACCTCGTCCACCTTCCGGTAATTCTCCGACAGATCCACCAGCTTGGGGTCTGCCTTTTCCTCTTCTTCCGTTTTTTCAATAATGGCCCGATCCATAAAATTCTTGTACCCGGTCTGGAAATAGCTGTTCAGGTAAGCATACCGGAGCACCCGCTGACTGGACTGACCGTTGGGATCCAGATGGTATTCCAGAGCCACCTTGTCCTGGGTCAGGGTACCGGTCTTGTCCGTACACAGCACATCCATGGCCCCAAAGCTCTGGATGGAGTTCAGGCTCTTCACCACCGTCTTTTTTTCCGACATGGAAACGGCCCCTTTGGCCAGGCAGGTGGTAACGATCATGGGGAGCATTTCCGGCGTCAGCCCCACCGCCACAGAAATGGCGAACAGGAAGGCGGACACCCAGTCCCCTTTGGTAAATCCGTTGATGAAAAATACCAGGGGCACCATAGCCATCATGAACCGGATCAGTACCCAGGATACCGAGTTCACTCCTTTGGTGAAGTTGGTTTCCGGAGCCTCCTGGGCCATGGAGCTGGCCATGCTGCCGAACAGGGTGTGGTCCCCGATGCCCAGCACCAGACCGGTGGCGGAACCGGAAATCACATTGGTGCCCATAAAAGCCAGGTTGGACAGTTCCGTCACCGCTTTGTCCCCGCTGGCATCCACTTTATAAGGGACCTTCTCCTGAGGGGCGCTTTCCCCAGTCAGGGAAGCCTGGCTCACAAACAGGTCCTTGGCATCCAGGATCCGCAGATCCGCCGGTACCATATCACCAGTGGACAGCCACACCAGGTCTCCCACCGTCACGTCCTGGAGGGGAATTTCCTTCTTTTTGCCCCCGTCCCGGATCACCGTGCAGGTGGTGGTGATCAGTTCCAAAAGTTTCGCTGCCGCATCCCCGCTGCGGGTTTCCTGGACGAACCGGAGTACCCCGGAGATCAGCAGCAAAGTCAGGATGATGCATACCGTCACCGGGTTGAAATCATCCATGTTCCCGGAGCGCAGGGGCAGGATGATATCCGTTACCGTGGACACCCCCGCCAGCACAAACAGGATCACCGTAAAGGGATTCACAAAAGCTTCCACCAGACGGGCGGCCACGCTCTTCTTCTTTTCCCGGGTCACCTTGTTGGCTCCGTATCTGTCCCGGGAAGCCTCTGCCTGTTCTTCCGTCAGGCCGGAAGCCCCGGTACCGTACCGGGCCATCACATCGTTGGTTTCCAGGGCAGCTGCCTCCAGGAGCTTTGCCTGGGCTTCATGGGCCGCCAGCTGGAATTTTTTGTCCATATTTTCTTTTTTCATGTTCTCCTCCTAAAGAAATCCGGGGACCGTTTCCCCTCTTTAAGAGGCCGTCAGCTCAGAAACGCGCAGCAAAACCGGACCGGCACTGCCAGTCTGTGAAAATTCCGCTGCCCAAACCGTGAGGATGACTGCCTCCACCAGCACCGTCCATGCTTTGCCACCACCTTTCCAGGACTCAGATTCACATAACAGAAAAGCCGTCCGGGGGAAACCCGAACGGCACAAATGCAAAACACACTTCAGTGGAAACAGCTGCCAGCCGCTTTCACCGCCACCGTACGAGCTTCAACTCTACAGGGCGGTGTAACTGCATTATGCGGCGCCTTCTTGTTTGACGCAGCCTGTTCAGACCTACGCGGGATGTCTCCATCCTGTTGCGGCAGCAGTCCGTATCCCTGTAGGAGCCTTGCCTACCGGAACTATTCTGTTGATACCCATACTATAGCAATATGCAGGGATTTTGTCAAGGATGAAACAGAAAAAGGGCTGTTGCATGAGCAACAGCCCCCAATCGCAGGCTGCTTTGCAGCCCTTATCTTTTCTCTTTCGGCAGTACGATCTGCTTCGGCCCGGTTTCTGCACTTTCCGGCACCAGCACATCGTTGAAGCTGATGCTCCGGGTGTGGATGGTATGGCTCCACACGTGTTCATGACGGTGCAGGAATCCCAAAATGGTAATGGGCACCCAGCTGTAGAGCAGCAGCGGATAGAACAGGGTGTAGAACCAGGATTTGGGGGCCGCATTGATCTTGAACAGGATAATGGCCGGGATCACATACTGGGCCACCCCGATCACCTGCCACACATGGTAAGGCAGCAGGGCATAGAGCACATTGGTGTAGAAGGGCACAAAGTTGTAGATGGTGCTGCAGAGCACGAAGAAGGTGGAGATCAGCATGAAATAGGGCTGGAACACGTCGATGACCCCATCCAGGATCACAATGTCCCGCTTCCGGATCCCTTCCTTCAGCAGCTTCCCCATGTACCGGCCTGCCACATCGAACTGGCCCTGGGCCCACCGTTTCCGCTGGTTCCAGGAAGCCTTGAAGGTCTGGGGCTTTTCGTCGTAGATGATGGCATCCTGGCACCAGGTGGTGGGGATCCCTTCCAGCAGGCACTTCATGGTGAATTCCATGTCTTCCGTCAGGCAGGTGGCTTTCCACCCGTACTTTTTCAGCACTTCCGTGGCGATCACCATGCCGGTGCCCCCGAACACGCTGGAGAGCCCGATGGTATACTTGGCCAGATGCCATACATGGTTCACGATCCAGAAGTTGATGGCGAAGGTGCCGCTGACCCAGCTGTCGTTGGGGTTCTTCACGTCCAGATACCCCTGGATCAGCCGTTCCCCTTTGCAGAACCGGTTGTTCATTTCCTTCAGGAAGTCCGGGTGCACCAGGTTGTCCGCATCGAAAATGGCCACTGCATCATACTGTCTGTCCAGGGCAAACAGCTGCCGGAACATCCATTCCAGGGCGAACCCCTTCCCCACTTCCTCCTGATTAAACCGTTCGTACACAATGGCTCCGGCTTTCCGGGCCACATCCGCCGTATGGTCCTTGCAGTTGTCGGCGATGACGAAAATGTCATACAGTTCGTCGGGATACCGGAGCATATGGAGGTTCTCCACCAGCTCCCCGATGACTTTTTCTTCGTTGTGGGCGGCCACGATCACGGCAAAGGTGGTCTTGGGCGTCAGGATCTTCTTTTCTTTTTTCCGGGGCAGAATGCCAAAAAGGGAAATCACAAAATAATAGATGGTGAAAAAGACAATCAGCACTTGGAGGGGAACCATGATGATGTCAAAATACGTGCTCATAAAACCTCTTGTTTCCTCCTCTTACTTAAAGACGGCCTGTTTCCCCGTCACTTTCACATACACAGCATTGAGCACCCCGCACAGGGTATAGGTGAACATGATCACAAAAGGCCAGGCCTTCAGATCGCTGTACAATACCAGAGCCCCCAGGATGAAAGAAATGATCACCGGCACCCGGAACAGGGGATTCCCATGGCCCTTGAAATCCGGATACTTTACATCACTGTACATCAGGCAGGCCACAGCCACCGTCAGGATGGAGGTGAGCACCGGGCCGATCTGCATGCCTCCCAGCACGAAGGTGACGATGACGCAGGCTCCCGCCGGCGCCGGCATCCCCTGGAAGTATCCGTGAATATCGCTGACATTCACGTTGAACCGGGCCAGCCGCATGGCCGCCCCGAAGGCAAAAAGACCGGAGATGATCATCCCCGCCACTCCCAGTTCATGGAGGGAATAGGTATAGATCAGCACCGAAGGTGCCATGCCGAAGGAACACACGTCACAGAGAGAATCCATCTCCACCCCGAAAGGTCCGCTGACCCCCAGAGCCCGGGCGGCACGGCCGTCACAGGAATCGGCCAGGATGGCCAGGATAATGAAGATGGCTGCCAGGGAAAAATCCTTTTCCATGGACAGATAAATGGAAATCAGTCCCAGCATCTGGCTCAGGCCGCTGATGCTGTTGGGGACCATGCGTTTGTAGTTCATTCTGCTTTCTGCCTCCCGATGATACTGATACCGCCCTGCACCTTGTCCCCTTTCCGGACCAGGATCTCCACAGAACGGGGAACCACCAGTTCCGTACAGGAACCGAACTTGATCATGCCGTAGCAGTCACCCTGTTTCAGCCGGCTGCCCAGGCTGGTCCAGGAAACGATCCGCCGGGCCAGGATCCCGGCAATCTGGATCACCAGGATCCGGTTGGTGCCGTTGTCCAGGCCGATGGCCATCCGTTCGTTCACAATGGGTGCCGAATCCTTGAAAGCCGGTTCGTACCCCCCACAGGTGTAGCGCATGTACTTCACCAGCCCCGTCATGGGAGCCCGGTTGGTATGCACATTGAACACGGACAGGAAAATGGTCACTTTCTTGGCCGGTTCGTTGAGATATTCTTTATCGAAAAACTCCTCTACCCCCATCACCGTACCGTCCGCCGGAGAATACAGGATATCAGGATCCTGCTTCACATCCAGCACCCGGTTCCGGAAGAAGTAGCCAAAATAAATCATCAGGACCGCCGGGGGTACTGCAAAAACCGGACCGGCCACATAACCGGCCAGGATGGTCACGGCCAGCATGGTCCCGATAAAGGGATAGCCTTCCTTTACTATATGGTATTTGTATTTGGTCACATCTTCACCTCCACCCATCGTTTTATTATACCTTATCTCAGTTTCTTTGTCCAAATCTGTACGGCAAAAAATGGTGGAGTCCAGGCCCTGTTATTTCCGGCCGTGTTTGGCTTCCAGTACCTTCACCACGAATTTCGGCAGGGCCATCATCCGTCCCAGGCGGCTGGGCTGCTTGTACAGCCGGAACAGCCACTCCAGGGAAGCTTCCTGCATCCATTTGGGCGCCCGTTCCATTTTCCCGGCCAGCACGTCGAAGCTGCCTCCCAGGCCCACCCGCAGGGCAGGCATCAGGGCATCCCGGTGTTCTTCCAGCCAGAATTCCTGCTTGGGAGCCCCCAGGGCCGCGAACAGCACCTGGGCTCCGCTTGCATTGATCTGCCGGATGATATCCGGTTCATCGGCTTTGGTGAAGTAGCCGTTCCGGGTGCCCACGATCTGCACCCCCGGGGCGATTTCCGCCGCCTTGGCAGCCGCTGCTTCCGCAATCCCCGGAGCCGCCCCGAACAGGAAGAATTTCGTGCCTCTTCGGGCCCCGTCCTTCAAAAGCTCCAGGAACAGGTCGAAACCGGCCACCCGTTCCGGCACCTGGTTCCCCAGGGTCCGTCCGGCCCACACGGTGCCGGCCCCGTCCGCCAGGATCAGGTCCGTTTTGTCCAGCAGGGCCTTGTAGGCCGGCATCTGCTGGGCCATCATGATGATTTCCGCATTGGCGGTGACCACCTGGGTGGGAAGATCCCGGTCCACCCGTTCCATAAGCCACGCCACTGCTTCCGCCATGGAAAAAGGAGTCACCGGCACTCCCAGGATATCCACAGCAGGTTTCTTGTTGTCCATAAGTCCACCTCACTATATCCGCCCTTTTCAAGGGCGGGGGACCAACCGTTACTTTCACTCTTCTATATCCGCCCTTTTCAAGGGCGGGGGACCAGCTGTTACTTTCACTTTTCTATATCCGCCCTTTTCAAGGGCGGGGAACCAGCCGTTACTTTCACTCTTCTATATCCGCCCTTTTCAAGGGCGGGGACCAGCCGTTACTTTCACTCTTCTATATCCGCCCTTTTCAAGGGCGGGGGACCAGCCCCCAGGCTGGTGGTGGGTTAGCAGCCCCCGGCTGCGTTTCCCTTCACGGGAACCTGCTTCAGGCAGGTTCCTTCCTTTTCTCCTTAAATCGCCCGTGCCTCGCTGGGGACCTGGGTGAAGTTGATCCCCGGATTCCGTTCCAGTATCCAGTTCAGGTTCCATTCATTGGATACCAGCACCACCGGCCGTCCCAGCTTGTCGTACACCAGCATCCCGTTGTCCAGGCCTTTGATGTTCCGGATCAGTTCCGGATCATCCGCATAGACCCACCGGGCCACGGAATAAGGCAGCTGTTCCAGCACCAGCTTGGCATTGTATTCGTTCAGCAGCCGGTATTCCAGTACTTCCAGCTGCAGCACGCCCACCACGCCGACCACGAAGCTTTCCATCCCGATGTCCTTCTGCTTGAACACCTGGATGGCCCCTTCCTGGGCCAGCTGGACAATGCCCTTTTCAAACTGCTTCCGTTTCATGGAATCCTTGGGCTGGACCTTGGCGAAGATTTCCGGCGGGAAAATGGGGAAATCCTCGAACTGCACCGGGTGCTTCTCATTGCACAGGGTATCTCCGATGGTGAAGATCCCCGGGTCGAACACCCCGATGATATCCCCCGGGTAGGCCTTTTCCACAGTGGTCCTCTCCTGGGCCATGAACTGCTGGGGCTGGGCCAGTTTCACCGGTTTCTGTCCCTGGACATGCCATACGGTCATGCCCTTTTCGAACACCCCGGAGCAGATCCGCATAAAGGAAATCCGGTCCCGGTGGGCCGGGTTCATGTTGGCCTGGATCTTGAAGATGAAAGCGGTGAAGTCCTCGTCGGTGGGATTCACCACGCCCCCGTCCTTCAGTTTCCGGGGCTGGGGTTCCGGAGACAGTTCCAGGAATTTTTCCAGGAAGCTCCGTACCCCGAAGTTGGTCATGGCGGACCCGAAGAACATGGGCGTCAGTTCCCCGGCATCCACTTTGGCCAGATCGAATTCATCCCCGGCCATATCCAGCAGTTCGATATCATCCATCAGATTCTGGAGATTGGCTTCCCCGATGGCTTCCTTGATGGCAGGATCATCCAGGCTGCCGGTGGTGCTCTTCAGGATCTTGGATCCGTGGCTGCTGTCGTTGTCGAACAGTTCCACCTGCTTCTTCAGCCGGTCGTATACCCCGATGTAATGGCCGTCGGTGCCGATGGGCCAGTTGATGGGATAGGCGTTGATGTGGAGCACCTTTTCGATTTCGTCCATCAGGTCCATGGGGGCCCGGCCGTACCGGTCCAGTTTGTTCACAAAGGTGAAGATGGGCAGCTTCCGCCGGTGGCACACCCAGAACAGCTTCTTGGTCTGGGGTTCCACCCCTTTGGCTGCGTCGATGAGCATCACCGCGCTGTCGGCGGCGATCAGGGTCCGGTAGGTGTCTTCCGAAAAGTCCTGGTGCCCGGGGGTATCCAGGATATTCACCCGGTACCCGTCATAATCGAACTGGAGTACCGAAGAGGTTACGGAAATCCCTCTCTGCTTTTCGATTTCCATCCAGTCGGACACCGCATGCTTGTTGGCCTTCCGGGATTTGACGGAACCGGCCAGATGGATGGCCCCTCCGTACAGCAACAGTTTTTCCGTCAGTGTGGTCTTCCCGGCATCCGGGTGGGAAATAATGGCAAAGGTTCTTCGTTTGGCAATCTTCTCCTGCAGCTCAGACATGCAAGGTATTCCTCCAATCCTCAATTACAGATGGTCCAGATTCTTCCATTGTACATTATACCATGGGCAGCCGGGACCGGTCACGGACCGTCCCGGTTCTTTTGCATATGAAAAAACGCCACAAAGCTGACCTTTGTGGCGTTCCGTTCAATTAAATGGTCGGAGCGGCGAGATTCGAACTCACGACCTCTTCCACCCCAAGGAAGCGCGCTACCAAACTGCGCTACGCCCCGAACACAAGAATGATTATACGGCATAGAAGGGAAATCGTCAAGCACTTTTTGCAACTTTTTTTATATTTTTTCTGATTCCCGTTTTTTGGGAAAAATACTGAATTTTTTGAGACAGCCGGACGGTTCTCCTGTATAATAGGAAACAGCCAGTCAATCAACCTAAACAACCTTAAAGGAGTCATCACCTTGCAGAATACAGAAACCCGGGGCCGTCTCCTGGCCCTGTTCACCGTCATCATCTGGGGCACCACTTTCGTATCCACCAAAGTCCTGCTTACCGGCTTCACTCCCCTGGAGATTTTGTTCTTCCGGTTTGTGCTGGGGCTGGTGTTCCTTTTTGTGCTGTGTCCCCACAAGCTGCCCAAACGGACCTTCGACCAGGAAAAGACCCTGGCCGCCGCCGGGCTCTGCGGCATCTGCCTCTATTATTTGCTGGAAAACATCGCCCTTACCTATACCATGGCCTCCAATGTGGGGGTGATCATCTGCGTGGCCCCTTTTTTCACCGCCCTGGTGAACCACCTGTTCATGAAGCAGCGGGAGCCCATCCGCCGGAACTTCTTCATCGGATTCCTGGTGTCCATGGCCGGGATCTGCCTGATCAGTTTCAACGGCACCAGCCTCCATTTCAGCCCGGTGGGAGATTTCCTGTCGGTTTTGGCAGCAGTGGTCTGGTCCTTTTACTCCAATCTGGTGAAAAAAATCAGCAGCTGGGGATGGAACACCATCCTGACCACCCGGCGGGTGTTCGCCTACGGGATCCTGTTCATGATCCCCGCCCTGGGGGTTCTTCCCTTCCGGCTGGACCTGGAACGCCTTTGCAATCCGGTGTGGCTGGGGAACCTGCTGTTTCTGGGACTGGGAGCCTCCGCCATCTGCTTCGTTACCTGGAACGGAGCAGTGAAGCTTTTGGGAGCCGTAAAGACCAGCGTATTCATCTACCTGGCCCCGGTAGTCACCGTAATCCTCTCCGCTCTGATTCTCCACGAAACCATCACCCCTCTGGCAGTGGCAGGGACCCTGCTGACCCTGAGCGGGCTGGTTTTTTCCAGTAAAAGATAGGGGCTGCCGAAGCAGCCCCTGTCAGCAGTCAGCGGTCAACGGTCAGCCACCGAAAGAAAAAATTGCAGGCAATTTTTTTGAAGGAAAACGCCGCTGCCGCGGCTAACCCACCACCCATGCTGCGCATGGATACCCCCGCCCTTGTAAAGGGCGGATAGTGATACCGGGCACAGCCCGGGTATCACAAGGCAATAGGACACCAACCCGTCTCTCTATATCCGCCCTTTTCAAGGGCGGGGGACCAGCCGCCAGGCTGGTGGTGGGTTAGCAGCCAAAGGCTGCGTCTCTTGTCAAAGAAACCCGCCAACCGCGGGTTTCTTCCTTCGGCCATTGACAATTGACCATTGACCGCTGACAAAAAATGAGGCCACTGTACAGAACGTACAGTGGCCTCATTTTTTCTTACCTGATAAAATTCGTCATCACTTTCGCCGGTTTGGCCGGTTCTTCCACTCCTGCTTTTTTCCCTGCTTCCAGGCACTTCAGCAGCCAGGCCATGTTCTTGCCCAGGGTTTCCATGATCTGGACCCCTTCTTTGTCCTGAAGCACTTCTTCCGGCGTGTTCCCGTGGACCATGTTCCAGTAGTTGGAAGACACCACCGGCATTTCGTTGTACATCAGGTACTTGTTCAGCACATCCAGGGTGGTGCTGGTGCCGGCTCTCCGGGCAGAGGCAATGGCCGCAGCCGGTTTGTGCCGCAGGTCAGCTCCGGCCACCCCGGCAAACCGGTCCAGGAACACCTGGATTTCCCCGGTGGGAGAAGCATAGTACACAGGGGACCCTACTACCAGGCCGTCCGCTTCCTTCATTTTGGCGGCACATTCCTTCACCAGTTCATCCAGTTTCCCGTTCACCGTATTCAGGCCGATGTACACGATTTCCGTATGGATCCCGGCCTTTTCCAGTTCCTTGGCAACAAGGGAAAGAGCGGTATAGGTGCAGCCCTTTTCCCGACGGCTGCCATTAAAGAGCAAAACTTTCATTTCATACGTCTCCTTTGAAATGTAATATTTTATGATACATTCGTATTATACCACGACCGGTCAACATCCCGGGGTGAGACATCAGACCCGGCCCTACTGCTTCCTTACCACACAGCTGAGGGCGATGAGCCCGGCTCCCAGGAAAAATTCCTGCTGCACCAGGGCGATGCAGCCGAACCCCAGGATCACATTGGCAATGACTCTCCTGTCCATGGCCGCCTCACAGGCGCCGCACTGCCGCCGCTGCCAGAAGGCACCGTTCATACAGGGATTCCACCTGGGCATATTCCTGATCTGTATGGGACCCGGCGCCCCGCACCCCCATGCCGCACAGGGTGGGGATGCCGGCTCCCACGGTGATTCCCGCATCGGACAGGCCGCCCACCTGGATGCCCCGGGGTTTCCCCAGACCCAGGTCCTCTCCGGTCTTTGCCACATGGTCGTACAGCTTCAGGACCCCGTCGGTGGTCTCCATGCAGGCCATTACCCGGCTGGTGTCCAGTTCCGCGCTGGTCCCTTCCACCGTGCACTCCTCCGTCACCTGCCGGAGCAGAGCAAAGATTTCGTCCCCGATGGCCTGGTTCCGGTACCGGATGCCGATGCGGATCCTGCAGTAGTCCGGGATGGTGTTTTCCCCGATGCCTCCTTCCACAGCTCCGCAGTTGATCAGTTTCCCCCGGGGAATGTCATTGGCAGCCTCCAGTTTCACAATCTTGTGAGCCGCTTCCAGCACAGCCGACCGTCCCTTTTCCGGGGCACTGCCTGAATGAGCCGCCACCCCGTGGACCGTAATGGATACAGGCCCGCCCCCGTACCGGCCGATCACCAGGCTGTCCTCCACCGGCCCCGGTTCAAAATTCAGGGCAGCCGCCGCTCCAGCCGCTTCCCGGGCAATCAGGGTCTTGGCATTGGAGAACATGTGAAGGGTCTCTTCGTCCGGGATCCCCAGGAACCGGATAGGCCTTTTGTTCCAGCCAATGGACTGGAGAGCCTTCAGGGCATAAAGGCCGATCACCAGCCCCGCCTTCATATCCAGCACCCCGGGTCCGTGGGCATTGCCCTCTTCATCCACCCGGAAGGGATTTTTTGCCGCTGCTCCGGCCGGGAACACCGTATCCATATGGCCCATGAACACCACCGGCGGTTCCGGGGAACCCGGATTCCAGTCCCCTACGATCAGGTCCCCGGCCTGTTCCACCTTCACCCGGCGCACAAAGGCCCCTGCCTGTTCCAGTTCCCCCTGGAGGATATCCCCCACCTGGTTCACCCCGTCCAGCTGTTTGGGGCCGCTTTCCGTGTTGACGAATTTCGCCCACAGGTTCAGCATTTCCAGCCGCTTTCCCTCAATATAATCCTTCAATTGCAGATCCAGTCCATCCATATCCCTACACTCCTTCTACAGAATATTCACCACAAAGCCTGCCAGCACCACGGAAGTGATGGTCACTGTCACGAATCCGGCCACCAGCATCTTGGGCAGCAGGAAGTTCAGGAGAGCCTTCCGCTGTTCTTCCGTTTCCCCCATGGCCGTGGACACTTCCTGGGAAATCAGCATGGTGGTGGGAAACCCGAAGGTGCAGGTGATTCCCAGGGACACCGCCAGGGTAAAGGGCATCCGGAACAGACGGCTGCACAGAGCCGCCGCCACACACAGACCGGCCACCCCCAGCACCGCCGACCACAAAAGAGGAGGCAGCACCGACAGCACCTGCTGGGGCGTGGTGGCCCCCAGGTTGGAAAAGATCACGATGGTCACAAAAAAGATGATCAGGCCGCTGGACTGGGTCTTGCCCAGGATTCCCTTGTCCAGGAACCCCAGAGCAAAGAACACCGTTCCCAGAATCAGGCACATGACCAGATAATGGACATGGCCCCCGGTGAGCTTCGCTGCATAGAAGGACAGGGTGGCCACCAGACCCAGTTTGGCCAGGTACACCGAAGGCTTGTCCAGCACCGAAGGCAGGGCCAGAGGCTTCTTTTGGGCCGCCTGGGCTGCTGCTTCCGCCTCCTCACAGTGACGGCGGACGAAAGCCTCATCTTCCCGCAGCTGCCGGGCCAGGCGCCGGAGGGCCACTGAAGCAATGGGGATCCCGAAGAACTTCTGGGTCACCAGGAGCACCAGACAGAAGGTCCCCACATAGGCCAGCCCCTTCTCCTTGGCCGCTGCCAGCATGATCAGGGTGGCCGCATTGCCTCCGGCAAAAATGGGAGAACCGGCAATGGCGATCTTGGGATCCATCACAAACCCGCCCAAAAGGATAATGGCCGCTACTGCAAACACCACACAGAGCACGGAAGTGACCACCACCTTCCATTCCTGCTTCAGTTCCGCAAAGTCGATGGTGGTCCCCATGGAGACGATCAGCATCCCCACCACCCCCATGCCGATGCCAGAAACCTGGGCATCCTTGATGATGGTCTGGGGCAGGATCCCCGACCAGAACCCCGCCAGCAGGATCACCGAAATCCCCAGCACCGTGGAAAGGATCGCCCGGGTTTTCATGGCGATCAGTTCACTGACCGCATAAATGCAAAAAAGCACCGTCAAAGAAACAATACTGCCCATAATCCCCCTCATTTCTCATACCATAAATAAAACTTTATTGCGGTAAATTGTAAGCATGTGGCTATTATAACGCATTTTTGTACTTTGGAAAAGGCCGCCGGACAATTCGGCGGCCTTTTGGTGCATCGTTGGTCGTTTCGGATGCCAGATGCTCACGCATCTGCCTTTGAACGTGAAAAACCGGAGGCCGGGATGGGCTTCCCTTCGGGCAGCCCCTACCACGTTGGGGTCAAAGTGCCAATGGAAATCCACAGAAACGAAGTTATCGAAGATTCCGTTCCTGTGACCGTTGTATCCAACATCCGACCCCAACGGCGTAGGGGCGAGCCAAAGGCCCGCCCTTCCCGGCCGCCGTTTTTTATACGTTCCCAGGAACCCGCCTCGTGGGTTCCCTCCTGCCGCTAGAGACTAGTGACTAGTGACTGTCAGCTCATGACCATCTGCCCCCGGCAGATGGTCTCCGTCTGCGTGAGACAGAAAAACGGCCCTGCCGCTTTTCCCCTTCCTCTGCTCCCTTTTCCCGCCCTCCAAATTCATTCCCTGCAGATTCTTGCCGTTAATACCCCGATTTTTCCACTCGGGAAGGAACTTTCTGTTGGATGTCGAAGGGTATTCCTATACCAATTTTATAAGGAGGCAGATTAATGGAAAGGATCAAAACCTTTGACGAACTCACCATCCGTGACAACTTTCTCTTCCAGCATGTGATGCGCAATGAACAGCTTTGTACCCACCTCATCGAAAAGATTGTGGGAATCAAAGTCCGCTCCCTGCATTACCAGGCCTTCGAAAAGACCGTCAACCTCCGGCTGGACGGCAAAAGCATCCGTCTTGATGTATATGTGGAAGACGAAGAAGGCCGCGTGTACGACATCGAAATGCAGTGCACCAACTCCCCCAGAAATGACCTGGCCAAACGAAGCCGTTTCTACCAGAGTCTGATTGATGGGGAACTGCTGGATAAAGGCAAACCCTATGAAGAACTGAACCCGTCCTACGTAATCTTTATCTGCACGTTCGACCCGTTCCATCGAAATCTGCCAATTTACACATTTACCCATTGCTGTCAGGAAGATAACAGGGTAAAATTAAAAGATGAGGAAACCAGGATGTTCCTGAACAGTAAAGTCAGCGAAAATGCGGCTGATCCTGAGATTGCCGCTTTTCTCCGGTACGTGGATGGAAAATCGGCAAAAGGGAAATTCGTGGAAAGCCTGGATCAGGAAGTCCATCTGGTAAAGAGTATGGATAAAGTGAGGCGAGAATATATGATTTTAAGTGATGAAATCAAAAGACGCCAGAAAGAAGCAGCTGAAGAAGGCATGCGGCAAGGTATGCAGCAAGGCATACAGAAAGGCATACAGAAAGGCCGTCAGGAAGGCCGTCAGGAAGAACGGGAATCCAACATTGTTGCCATGCTGAAAGAAAAGATCCCCATGGAGACCATTTCCCGGATCACCCATTACTCTCTGGATCAGATCCAGAAGTTGGGAAAGTTGCATGGAATTCTTTAGGTTGGAAAACGCCCCGGGCGTTTTCCTCCCGAATGAAAAGGCCGCCGGAAAATCCGGCGGCCTTTTGGTGTATCGTTGGTCGTTCGTCGTGAGTCGTTTCGGATGCCAGAGGCTCACGCATCTGCCTTTGAACCGTAAGAAAGCCGTCAGACCGGCCCTTACGGGCCTATCAGAAATCAGACGTCAGCTTGCGAAAAGCGTCTCACGCTGATGAAAGTAACCCGGGACCGGGTTACTTTGAATGAGTACGCAGCTGACGCTGCTAACCCACCACCAGCCTAACGGCTGGTCCCCCGCCCTTGAAAAGGGCGGATAATGACACTGGGTCACAGCACACGTGTCATAAAGCAATGGGCGTCAGCCCGAGTGTATATCCGCCCTTTTCAAGGGCGGGGGACCGTTGCGCTTTCGCAATGGTGGTGGGTTAGCAGCCCCCGGGGCTGCGTTTCCCTTCATGACCATCTGCCCCCGGCAGATGGTCTCCATCGGCGTGAGACGTGAGACGCCTGGCGTAAGACAGAAAAACGGCCCTACCGCTTTTCACCGTGCCCTATCCCTTATTCCCCTGAACACCCTCCCTGGATGCCGAAGGAACTTTTCTTTATCCACCGCCAGTACGATCTTCCCGTCACGGATCAGCCGCAGTTTTCCGCCCCGACCGTCCAGGAGGCAGTTCTGCCAGCGGCAGCAGAGAGGTCCGTCATCCGTTTCTTCCAATCTGTCCCCGGTGAGTCGGCGCAGTTCTGTGTACAGCCGATATTCTTCTTCCGACCGGATCAGCAGGTCCGGCACCTCCCGGCTGTGGAGCAGAAGGAACAGATTGGTCATCACCTGTACCCTGGGTCCCATTTCCCGCACTCCGATAGGCCGTTCCAGCCTTTTCCATTCCTTCACCGCAAAACGGTAATACGGTTCATCGGAGTCTTTGGGGATTTCGCGGATTTCCCGGCGCTTCACCTGTTCCGTCCGGATTACTTCTCCATAATACCGTATTCCGCTCCGATCTCCAAAAATCCTTTTCGACTGGTAAAGAGCCACATAACGGATGGGCAGATTCTGCTCTCCCAACCGGGATGCCGGGATATGGTAGAACCTTCCCTCCAGACAGGCATCCAGCTGCCGTCCATCCTTCATGGTCCCCACCAGCACATCCCGCCGGGACCAGTCCACCCTGGCCAGCTTTTCCTCGATGCCCGCCGGCAGTACTGTTTCTTCCAGAGCCGTTTCCGGGGAGTCATCCACCAGCTCCGTCAGCCGCTGCTCCACCAGCTCCGTGGCAGAAGGCAGGAAGGGCAGCCCTCCGATGTTCACTTTTTCTATGCTCCGGTAAAATTTGTGATGCCGGTACTCTTCCTCATTCCCGTAGGGAAACAGCACATAGGCCCCGAACATGGTCCGGCGGAACACCTCTTCCCCCGCTTCGCAGACAATGGCGTCCCGGTAACGGTGCATGGTGTTGATGTCTTCCTCTTTGGGCCCCGGCGTATGTCCGATTACGTTGTAATAGTAACTCCCCGGCAGAGCAGGATCGATCCGGTACTTGGCATCGAACACGTACCGACAGGTCATCTCCCCGCTGTCCAGGCTTTTCTTCACCAGGGTCAGCACATTGTCCGGTTTCTGTGGAACCGTAGGCAGATCCCGTCTGGCGGGATTGTAGCGCAGGGCAATGGCTTCCCCGGTAACAGGATCCAGATAATCCACCTGGGAGCCCCGCCCCTTCACCAGAGTCACGAACAGCCGGCTCCCTTCCGTATGGATGATATCCTGGGAAACCAACTGATACTTCTCCTTCAGCAGCCGGTTCAGTTTGATGAAGCACCAGTATTCATACAGCTGGGCCAGATCCTTTACGGACATCCGGAACACATCCCCCGTCACATCCAGTCCCCGTTCCAGCATCAGATAATACTTGTACAGTTCCCGGTAACCCGGGGCCATGGAAAACACCAGGGACATCCCTGTGCCTCCCCCGGTTTCCTCCAGGTTCCCCAGGAACGACCGCCGTACCCGCCAGTCCAGCTGCCCCAGCATACCGTCGATCCGTTCCGTCACTTCCCCGGTTCCATCCCTTCCCAGGGCCTGCACCCGTTCCCGGAAGTCCCGCATCCGCCGGATGGTGGAATCCACCATGGCCCGGGTCAGCCGGTTCTCCCGGGTATCGCAGGTGCTTCTTTTTTCCAGGGCCAGCACCTTCCGTGCCAGCACCTTTTCTCCCTGGCGCACACCGGCTCCCGGATGCCGCTCCAGCCAGCGCAGGGTCTGCCGGTCCGTCCGTCTGGCCTTGTACCCCTGCATCACCCGATGGACAGTCTGGAGCTCATGGTGGGGCTGCCGGAGGATCCGGTCCAGGGCCCGCAGATATCCCTCGAAGATTTGGCAGATCACCCCGTAGAATTCCACCGCACTGCCCCTTCTTTTTCCCTGCTGCCCCCAGCCGGAATAGGTCCTTTTGAGAAAATCGAAGATCAGGCTGTACAGTTCCTCCGTCACATCCGCCACAATGGCCAGATAATCCTTCCGGTAACTGATTTTTTCCGGGAATACCTCCACCGTGAACCGGAGATATTCCTGCCCGTCCAGGCAGATGACGAAATCCGAATATCCGATGTCGCTGCCAAAATCCACCACCCCGGTCAGGAGACGCCCGCTGCTCCCCACCGGAGTGATGCACTCCCGGATGGCCGGGCTGGCATGCCGGAAGGTCATTTCCCCATTCCCCCGGTTCTCGATCACCAGCTCATAATGCGTCTGCTCATAAAACACCGGCTTCACCGGCATTTTTCCCGTTCCGGGCTCCTTTTTCTCGCCCAGGAACCGAACCTCTTCCGGTTCTTCCCGGCAGGAAACCTCAAAACAGGCCGTATCTTCCTCCGTCCCCAGCACAGCCGCCCGGGGATACAGGGCCCGGCCCTTCACCGTCACCGTCACCTGGGGTGTCTGGATAAAGACCAGTTCCTCACTGCCAGTATGAAGTGAACCCATCTTCCTCATATCTCCTCATCATGGAAGCCAGTTTGGCCGCACTCCTGGGGAAACGCACCCGGCTCCCATCCTCTTCCAGCAGCCGGGCCATTTTCCGATTGATTTCCCCGGAATCCGTCCGCAGCCCTTCATAATCCCCCGCACAGAACTGGAACAGCTCCCCGATCATATCCCGGACCGCTCCGCTGCTGCCCTGGATCCGGGGCAAAATCTTCTGGAGGATTTCCCGGTCCATGGCTTCTTTTTCCTCCATCAGGCCTGTTTTCCGGCTGTACAGCAGATAGAAAACGATTTCATCCTGCACCCGGTATCCCACCTGGGCATCAGCCTTTTTCAGGATTTCATTGCACTGGCACAGCACCCCGCACCATTTCCGGACACTCTCCTCCTCTTCTCCTCCCATGCACTGCCGCAGGGTGAGCCATTCACTCCGGAAAAATCCGTTATCCAGTTCCAGAGGTTCCGCTGTTTCCGTTTCTCCATCCTCCTCCGGCGGCATCAGGTCCACAAAAGAAAACTCGATGGCATTGGCCCGGTCCAGCACCTTCCGGCTGAAAGGAAAGGTGGTCTCGTCCATGTTCACCGTCCCCACCACATAGAGGTTTTCCGGCAGGATCAGGTCTCCATGGCCTTCCACCCGGATGGGATCCGCCGCGATACAGCCGCCTTTCAGCTCCCGGGTCTCTACGGCAGAAAGGTAATCGCTGAGATAATATTCCACCCGGGCCAGGTTCATTTCATCCAAACAGAGAAAGTACGGATGGTCCAGATCTTCCGCAGCCTTTTCCAGGAAATCCGTCACCGCCCCCGGGACGAAATTCCCGTTCAGGTCCACATGGCCGAACAGATCTGAAGGATCCGACCAGTCCGGGCGCACTGCCGCCTGCCGATACCGCCCATTGGCCGCCGTGGCCCCCGCCGCCTCTGCAAAAAGCCGTACCAGCCGGGTCTTCCCCGTGCCCGAAGTCCCCGCCAGGATCACAAATGGTTTGGCTTTGAGACAAAGGTAGAAATTAGTGATCAGGCCCTCTTCATAGGAGAACCCTTTTTGGGCGATGTAGGACTGGATGTGCTGGAGAGCGGCGGAGGGAGAGATGGGAGCAGGGGCAAACTTGCTTATTATCTGACTATCCCTCATGATTTTCCTGATTTTTTCTTCCAAATGTTGTTTATTTCTGTATCGAGCTATTTTCATTGCTCCCTGGCAGGCAGAAAAAGCATCCTTGGGAGATTCATCCTGTATTATCCGTTCCAGATAATAGCAGATTATACTTTCTGCTGACCCATAAGTATTCAGCGTCTGGTTCCGCAGATCAATATAAAGTTTCAAATAATGATTAGCTGAAGATTCAGCAATATCTTTTTCATTATTAGAGCCCATCTGAATTAGCCATTTTGAGCCCATCAGATTTGACCATTTAGAGCCCAGCTGAAATCACCATTTTCAGCCCAAACAAATAGCCATTACA